>JBFHDT010000044.1:0-10588 GCA_041584575.1 Porticoccaceae bacterium | reverse complement strand
CTTCAACCGAACTCAGCCATGTTGTGAAGGCATCAAACTTACGGCCAAGCGTCCATCAGTATCAAGACACAACCAGACTATCACCTGTATCTTAGTGCCCTGTAAGCAGATAGATAAGAGCCGCGGTTACCACTGCGACCAGCAAAGTCTGTAGCCCGCTGCGTAGCCAGGAGATATCCGTAATTCGACCGAGGAAAACGCCGAGCAAAAAAAGCAGGACAAGCGCCACCAGGATGGCCCCATAAAGGGGGGATATGGGCAGCGGCACACCTAAGCTGGCCAGCCATAAGGGCACCAGAATCAGCAATGAAAAAACAAGCGGCGCCAAACCATTCACCAATGCCACTAGCAGGGGTGCCAAGCGCGCTGCCTGGCCATGAGTGCTCTCCTGAAGATCGCTGATCATCGCGTCCTCCAGCTTGCCCAGGGCGTGACGCCGCTCTGCCGCCTCACTAACATAAGCACTACTGACACCGCTCATGCCCAGAGCAATAGCCGCCCCCAGGCAAACATTAATAATCACTGTTAAATCGGCCGGTGAGCTGACAATAAAGCCAATAATAAGGCCCATCATGGTGAGCGCTCCATCAAAGCCATTGACAACAAAATAGCGTCGCAAAATCAGGTTGCTGTGGGTAATATTCAGCAGAAACCTGACGTGACTTAATCTTCCCATACTGGCTTAGCCAAGGTCAGCTTCATTTTGAACTTCCACCTCATCAATACTGTGTAGCGAACCGCCCATACGGGTTATGGCGGCCTGGATTGCGTCAAAGTCCACAGCATTGGCCTCCACCACCATTTGCAACGTTTCGGTACGTTCATCAACTTCAAGCACGGTTAAATACACACGATAGTCAGCACCGACTGCGGCAATGGCACTGGAAAATTCAAGCGCATTCGGCTGGTGGGGTTTAAGAACATCCAGAACGAGTTTTTTAACCGAAATCATACGTTTAACACCTCGTGTGTTTGCTGTTTTTAAGTATATCTACTTCTTTTTATAACCCACAGTATTCAAGTAAGGACTTTATGCTTTAGTTGATTTCGATCCGTCATTTTGACTTTGAACAAATTTGCGGCAATTGCTGCGCAAATTGACTGAAACCATATCAACCTAACTCCAGCTGAAGCTGCGTACTGAATGTCCCCCTTTGAAATTTGAAGCCCCATGCGTTGTTTTAGATGCCAACCGATGGCCTGAAGTGTTAACACACTATTAATACTTGAATGGATTACGATCTGACTGATGGTTGTAGAGATTGCCATATTAATTATCAATGACATAATCCTGGGCCATTAGTTACAGTTTCTAACTAATGCTCAATCTTGATTACTCGCCACGCCTAAAGGATCATCATCCAACAACCTGAACTATCAAGAGAAATAAATGATCGAAACGACCGCAATAATTGGCAGTGTGGCAGGCGGATTAGGCCTGTTTTTACTGGCCGTTACCTTAATCACTGACGGCCTTAAATTCGCCGCTGGCGACGCACTCAGAGATATGCTTGGCGGTTGGACCAAAACACCGGAACGAGGTATAGCCTCAGGCATTATCATTACCGGCCTGGTACAGTCTTCCAGTGCCGTTACGGTAGCCACCATTGGTTTTGTCAACGCGGGCATTTTGAGCATGTCTCAGGCACTGGGTGTCGTTTTTGGTGCCAACGTGGGAACGACCATGACCGGTTGGCTGGTGGCCGCCGTGGGTTTTGAGTTCAAAGTCGAAGCCTTTGCCTTGCCGCTGATTGGGCTTGGTATGTTACTGAAATTGACCGGCGGGAAAAAACGCTACGGTGCTATGGGCTTGGCGTTGGCGGGGTTTGGCCTGTTTTTTATTGGTATTGATGTTCTTAAAGGCGCTTTCGAAGGTATTGCCGCCTTCGCTCAGATCGACCAGCTAAACTCCGATGGACTTTCTGGCCTGCTGCTGTTTATTGGCATGGGGTTTTTAATCACCCTGTTGACACAATCATCCAGCGCGGCCATCGCGATAGTGCTCACCGCTGCCACCGGTGGGGTCGTCAGTCTTTCTGCCGCCGCTGCTATGGTGATCGGGGCCAATGTAGGCACCACCTCCACCGCCGTTTTCTCAGTAATTGGTGCTACGCCGAATGCCAAGCGTGTTGCTAGCGCGCATATTATTTTCAACCTCACCACCGGCGCTGTGGCGCTGATATTGTTGCCGATGCTGCTGTGGCTGGTGGGTGTCGGGGGTAAAGCCCTCGGGCTTGAAGAGAACCCCGCCGTCAGTCTCGCCTTGTTCCACACTGCATTTAACCTACTGGGTGTGATGGTAATGTGGCCCTTGACAGGAAAATTGGCGCATTTTCTAGCTCAGCGTTTCTGTAGCGCCGAGGAGATTGAAGGGCGGCCACGCTACCTCGATAAGACCGTGCTGGCATCACCGACACTGGCCATCAACGCCGTCTGTCTTGAACTTGGTCACATCGCCGAAATAGTGCGCGGCATGGCAAAAGGTGCTATCAGTTCTGAGTTTGCTCCCGCAGAAAAGCTCGAAAATAACCAACTTGCGGTACAACAACTGGTACAGGAAGTGGATAGTTTCGTCAGTCAGCTGGGTGGTGCTTCTTTACCCGCTGCTATAGCTGAAGAACTGCCAAAGATATTGAGGTGTGATCAATATCTTACAACGTCAGCGGAATTATCCCGAGTACTTGCTACCTACCAAAGCCGGATTCACGCCTTAAAGGATACCGAGTTGATGACTGCCCTGGCACAAATTCGCTCAGCACTAGCGACGTTAATCGATGCGACAAATGTTCAGCACACAGCATTTTCGGTAGCCGATTGTGACCAGCTGTTAATCTCATTTGAATCGGCATATCAATCACTTAAAGAGAAACTACTGGCTGCCGGTGCTCACCAACGGATACAAATACGAGACATGACCCTGACCACCGAACAACTGACCCGCATGTATCAATTAGCAGAGCAAATGGTTAAATCAGCACGAGTTATGGCAGATTTATTTGCACCTTCGTCGTTAGAAGACAACCAGACAAAACAAGTATTTGAGGAAACAAGTCAAGTGAGTGCTAATAACTGACGACTAACACGCATCCAGTATCACGTACTTAGGGTGTTTTTTGTGACAAGGCTCGAAGCGCTATCTATCCAGCAACTGTAGACTTGCGCCTCAGTGACTCCATCAGTTTCAGTTGAGGCTATACGCGCCAAAAATAAATATATGCCTTGCGTGGCCGCCCCTGCTACCCTGTGCCGTCGCGCAATTATCACCTGAATTCAGCGTCGCCGTTTTTAATGACAGGAGAATAAACCACCGTGACATATTGTGTCGCTATCGCCGTGAAAGCAGGTATTATTTTCTGCTCCGACTCCCGCACCAATGCCGGAGTCGATCAGATAAGCACCTACAGTAAAATGTCTCACTTCGGCAAAGAAGGTGAACGCCAGTTTATCCTCTTGTCTGCAGGGAATTTGGCGACCACACAAGCTGTTATCAATCAGCTAAGAAATGACATCAAACAAAATGCGAATAGCCATTTATTGAACATCCCGACTCTCAGTGAGGCCGCTGAATACCTGGGAAGGATCAGTGTGGCGCAACAGGAAAAATATGGCAGCGGCCCGATACATGAGGCCAGCTTTATTATCGGCGGCCAGATTGCCGGGGCACCTCATCAAATAATGATGGTCTACCCCCAGGGTAATTTCATCACCTCATCTGTAGACACCCCCTACCTGCAAATAGGTGAAAGTAAATACGGGAAACCTATTCTGGACCGTATTATCGAACCCAATATCGAACTCAATACGGCTGCACTCTGTGCACTGGTATCAATGGACTCGACAATGCGTAGTAATTTAACGGTCGGGCCACCAATAGAGGTTACGGTGTATGAGAGTGGCACCCAGTTGTTAAATCGTCATTATCGTCTCGAACAAAATAGCGACTACCTGTATGACTTGAACCGCGCTTGGGATGAACGCCTAAAAGCTGCATTTAGCTCATTGCCGCCCATACAATGGGCCGAAATATCCCATCATGATCAAGCCAATGGGGAATTTCAAAATCAGCCCAATAACTAACTCGCTGTAAGCTCAAAGTGGGGACGCTCTACTTTTGCGTAAACGTATTAATACGTACCGTAACTTCTCAGAGATCGATCAATGGATGTCGTTTGCTTTGCCTCCAGTCCCCATCGGCGAGCGAAACACCAGCATATGAACGAAAAATAATCGCCAAACTAGCGCGACAACACCACTCTGATTGCTGCGATCCTTAAGGCTGGACGCCCCCCCAGAACAATCTTAGCGAGTGACGTCTCTATCAATCGGCATTACTACCCTTAAATATTTTTCTATCTGATCGAATTTCGCCCGTATAGACACAAGCCACCTTGACCTTTCTCTCATCGAGATCATTACGAAATATTGACCTGTCAAAATCACAATACTTTGCGATTTTTTCTGTTAAGTATGCTTTTCCAGTACCTATTTTATTTGTCTCAATGATTATGATGTCACCTGCCCTACAGCTTTTTTCTTTCATGCAGTAATACTCTTCACTACTTGCTGCCAACAGTGCGCTTGAGTAAATCAAATAAAACAACCCTAATAATATTTTCATATGTTATTCCATCTTATAAAGCCAACTTACTTTTTGGACAGGCTAACTATTGTTAGGCGCAAGTCATTCTCGCGTTTAACCATTACTATCCACTAACAGTATTAATATCTCGCAGTGAAATTCCGCGCAACAAACGTCCGAGAATGTCCGCTCCAGTAATCACGCGTTTTTGATCCGACCAAATAAGAATTAAGTCATCATCAATAACGTCATCGACATCATTACTCGGGTAAACCTTTAGTTGTGTTAGCACTTTCCCCAGCAAAATACTCGAGTCCTCAATAAGAATAGGCCGGTGACAATAATGAAAAGGATTTTTTGGCTCATCACCCAGCAATGCATCCCGCAAAAAAGCATTTGCATTCAACACCACACAAGGTTTCTGAGTCTTATCGTCAACAATAATGACCCATTTTTTACCCGATCGATTCACGTCAGCTAGAAAGTCATCATCTTTTTTACGCTCGAATGACGGAAATACCGGCTTGTCATCATTTATTGGCAAAGCAATAACACTCGCTGGATCGATATTCTCACCTTCCTGAGTAACGGAGACGTCATCGAGCGATAAAAAATTCATAGCACCAATACCCTCCAGCCGACTCACGTCAGACTCTTTGGCATCAATATGCTCACGTATGACTCGATGCAAATCTCGTTCTGTAAAGTATCGAATACTCTCTTCACCCAACCACCAATCCAGCATCAAGGCGGAAGGTTTCGCAACAGGAAAAAGAATCAGCTGGTACAGGCGTAGCACCGGGGCAAGCAGCGCACCCATGCGTAGCGCATGGCGAGAAAAATAGGCCTGAGGCATAATTTCACCCATAAAGGTGATAAGAAAGGTTGAGAAAAAGAAAGATAGCGCGCCAGCCATAACCGAGTTTGACAGCAGTGTTAACAGCACATTGACGCCCACGTTGCCCCATAGAATAGTTGTGAGCAGAAAATGAGAATCCTTCCGTAAAGCGAGGATTTTGATCGCATCGGGATGACCGCCAGCAGCTTCAACTTCAAGACGTAACCGGCTGATACTCAGCAAAGCTAAATTCAGGCCTGAAAATATAGCTGATTGACTGATACAAAACAGGATACCTAACCATAGAAAAAAACTGACAGAGACTGCTTCCATTTATTGATTTCCAATTAAAATCGTCGATGACGGTAAATAAGTAGCTGGGGTTAACTCTGTACATTACCACCGCCAGTTAGAGGCTTTAAACTAAGGTACTAACGAAACAACTAACCAGCACACCCATATTACACCTAATATCATGGCCTACCAGAAGCCGTGGATAAGGATGGTTGGTTAATTAGGCTTTGATCACTTTTCTCCATTCTGTTGCATTTTAATCAGCCTAGGACCCGTACATAGAACAAGTTCACGACAACCACTTGATCGCGTCATTCTATCTACATCCAAGACACTATATTCACAGCGATGATTGGTACTTTTAAAGCTTATCTGAATTTCTCTGCGATAAAGGTTGTGGTTTTACTCAAAAAACGTGTTTCTTATTGGCCTGCTCCAACCCTAACCAAGTTGATATATGAACGGCACCTTAGGCTTTTAAGTTTGCTACACTAGCTTTCATACAACTCAGTCGGCTCCTGTTACATCACCACGGCCCGAGGCTATTCCAGAGGCCAAAAGAAAGCTGGTAACCTCTATCAAGCCGGCTCCTGAAGTACATCCATTTTCTTATGGAACAGACTTTTGATTGCTAGCGTATTCAGATTATCCACCTTGCTTTTAGGTGTCGCATTCCTGTTAACGGGTCACGGTTTACAACTGGCCTTGATTCCCTTGCGTGCAGAACTGATGGGTTGGAGCAACCTTTCCATCGGCATTCTCGGTTCTGTCTATTTCTGTGGGTTTCTACTGGGTTGTTTCAGTGTTCCAGGACTCGTAAAACGCATAGGGCATATCCGCTGTTTTGCGACCCTGACCGCACTGATTACAGCTACCGTCCTGGTGCTAGGGTTATTTAATGCCTTTCCTATCTGGATCGTACTGCGTTTCCTAACCGGCGTTGCTATTTCCGGCCTCTACCTGGTCATTGAAAGCTGGCTAAACGACAAAACCGAAAACGATGTACGCGGCGCTGTGCTTGCCACCTACACGGCTATTGTTCTGACCGCACTAGCCGGAGGGCAGCTTTTACTTAACGTGGCGCCTTTGGAAAGCGAGCACTTGTTTATTATTTCTGCTGTGCTTATCGTCATTGCCGCCATTCCAATCTGCGTTACCAGCACCTCGCAACCAGCAGAGATACCCGGTGCTAGCTTCTCTCCTTTACTGATTATTCGAACATCACGAGCTGCTGCTTTAGGGGCCTTGGTCGCCGGTATTGTCCCGTCGGTGTACTACACATTGGGGCCTGCCTATGGGCTACAGGTCGGCATGGATGTTGAGTTGATTAGCCGAATGATGGCCCTGGGAATTATTGGCGGCGCACTTTCGCTACTTCCCCTCGGCCGACTGTCTGACAGAATGGACAGACGCGTGGTAATTGCCTGCATCATGCTTGCCGGTGCACTGGTCTCGGTTATTGCATACCTGCTTCCCGTGTCATTTATCCCTGCTGTGATGCTGCTTTTTGGTGCCTGTGTCATGCCGATACAGGCCCTTTGCCTTGCCCATGCCAGTGACCATATTGGCAATCAGTCGTTTCTGGAGGTTGGAACCGGGCTTCTTGTGATGAACGCCTCCGGCTCTATTGTCGGTCCACTAGCAGCCGCACAGGCCATGCAATGGTTTGGCTCAGGCGCTTTCTTTTTGTTCTCCTCGGTGGTTCTCGGTATTAGCGGTGTGGCAATCGCGCTAATGATCAAATCCCGTAAGCCCGCAGGTGAACACCATTCCAAATTTCGCCCGGTGACGACGGCGGCGGCCCAGGGCGCTCTACAGATGGACCCCCGGACCGTAGACGACGATCAAGATAGCGAAGAACAGAAAGAAACCTGAACACCCCTTTCACAACACCTAGAGAATGCTCGACAACAGAGAGGCGGTGCCGAGAAAAACCAGGAAGCCGGTGACATCTGTCACTGTGGTGAGAATGATGGAGGAGGCCGTAGCGGGGTCCTGCCCCAGGCGTGACAACACCATAGGAACCAGAGCCCCTGAGATACCCGCCATAATCATCGCCGCTATCATGGCAATAGCGATGACCAGGGCCAGTCCCCAGGACTGACTCCAGGCCCAAACACCCAGACCGCAGGTCAGCGCTAAGGCGGCGCCGTTGATAGCGCCTATCTGTACCTCCTTGGACAACACCGCACGCCAATGCAACGTGCTGATCTCCCGCAGTGCCAGGCCGCGCATAGTGACCGCAAGCGCCTGTGATCCCGCATTACCCGATTGGCCTGCCACCACCGGTAACAGTATTGCCAGCGCGGTGAACTGAGCGATAGTAGATTCAAACAGACCCACTACTGCAGCTGCTAGAAAAGCAGTCAGCAGATTAACGTGTAGCCAGACTAGCCGTCGTTTGACCGCGAACAAGGGTGTCGATAACGCGCGCTCGTCGGCACTGACACCTACCATACGCTGAATGCCGGCTGTCGCGGCCTCCTCAGCGGCCTGAAAAAGGTTACCGTAACGAATGATGCCAAGTAGTTTGAAGTCGTGATCGACCACAGGGATGGAATCGACATGACTACGGTCAAACAACTCCACAAGGTCTACTTCAGTGGAGGTCAGTCGAGCCACGTCTTGCACCTCATTCAACAGCTCCGACATCAAAGTCTCAGGTTCTGCCAGTGCCATATCCTGGAGATCGACACGGCCAGCAAGTACGTCGCCATCGGTGACCACGTAGAGTGAACGCAAGCGCCTCGCCTTAGACCCGCGTAATTCAGCCAATGCTTCCCCAACGGTCTGATCCGCCCGGTAGCGCGCCAGCAGTCGATCCATGAAACGGCCCGCTGTGCGTTCAGGGAATTCTAGTAACTCCAGGTATTCGTTGCGGATACCCCGAGGCAAGCTATCCAACGCAGTCGTCAATTTATCCTCCGACAGGCTACGTAAAATCAGCATTGCCGTGCGGATACTCGCCGAAGCTAGTACTTTACCCTGGCGGTCAATATCAAGGGATAGAAACAGTGGTTGCAACAGACCTGGATCGATTTGTTCCAGAAGTCGGGTGAAACTTTCTATCGATAGTTCGCCCAATCCCTGAGGCAATTGCCCCAGGCGTTCAACGACCCGCGCGGCCTCCCCAGGATGCTCGCGAACGAAATGCTCACGCAGCTCGTCCTGGAGTCTCATTTCGGCCGTCCAAATACAGACTCGAGCACTCGGGCGCAAAGGCTCAAATAAGCGGTGGCAAGCTCAGAAAGTACGCGCTCAAAGTTAAAGTCCAAGGGCGCATAGTCACCCGCTATACGCTCCAGTGACGCGCGGTTTACCACGCCCAAAATACGCTGCCCACTATCGACCACCGGCAGCTGTGAGTACTTCGTCCATTGCCGTGCGGTTACAGCCTGTCTTGCCGCCATATTGCCGTTGAGTGGCTCTATATGGCTGACAATTTGGCCTATCTGGCGTGAACGATTCTTTCGCGAATAGACTGCCAGCAGGTTGATTATGCCCCGATACCTTCCTTGCTGATCAACCACTAGCACTGGTCGAGGGCTGGTATCGGTACTGGCGGACAATTGCTCACAGAATTCTCCGCAGCTAGTATTTTCGGAGACTCTGATGAAATCAGTAGTGACCAGAGAAGCCACGCTGTAGGATGGAAATTCGAGCAATTCGTAAAGCGACCTGCGCTCCTTAGCCGGGACCGCATCCAGTACGCTTGCGTAGCGAGATTCATTCAAGTGGGATACCAGCGCTACAGCCTCATCCGTTTTTGCGGCTCGGAGTATTCCCGCCAGCAGCACAGGATCAAGGCCTGCGAGCAGGCGCGTGAGCTGCCAGCTTGGCAGGCGTGCTGCAAGTCTTGCGGCAGAAGACACTGGCAAGTTTTCCAGTATCTCTGCTAATTCCGGCAATTCACCATCGACAAGTAAAGCAGCCATTTCATCCGGTCTGTCAGACGCAAACTTTAGCAGCAGCGGATCAAGCTGTTCCGTCATCACCAGGGCCCTCCTCTTTGACCAGAAGTATTTCAGAATTGACAAAAGTAGCCGTCGGCACCGTCAGTAGCCCATGTTCAGTTTCCAACACAACAGCAGTGTTCAAAATTTCAATGATCTTACCCTGGGTCTCGTTGACCCTGACCGTGTCTCCTATTCGATAACGGTCCAACGCCCGTCTGGCCAAAAGGTTTTCAACCAGCTGGCGACTACCCAGAGCGAAGGCCAGGGACAGACCTCCAAAAAAAAAGGCCAGCAACATAACCATCACATTAGAGATGAAGGAAATATCAATTGAAGTCTGCGCCAGACCGGTCAGTACCGCAGTGGTCACAACCAGTAATTGAGCAAAGCGAGGTACCAGATGATCTGATTTAACCCCCATTAAACCTGCCAACAGACTGCGTATGACGACCCCAACCAGGTACCCAGAAAGTATAATGAGGGCGCCTAGAATGAACTGGGGGACGTATTGCAGTAGCAGCGTGAGCCACTCCTTTACCACAGAGATACTCAGTGTCTGGAGCGAAGCGAGCAAGAAAATGACCAAAGTGCCGTAGTACGCGGCGGCGTGAAGAACCTGCCGCAACCCTTTCAGGTCAAGATGCTCCAAACGCTCCGGCACGCGGTGGCGGAGATAGCCTTCCAACGAGATCAACCAGCGATCCATCAATCGGGACAACAGCCCCGCAGCCAGAAACCCGAAAATGGCAATCAGTATCGCCAAAATTTCGGGGTTATTTCTCACTAAATCAGGCAACATACGTATGCCATCCTCAAAGATTGCCAACGATTTTCCACTGGTGAATTGCCTTCCTTTCTCCGTTTTCTACCATGCTTTAGTTACGTCTTATAATGTAGTCGCTTAACACAGAAGCTCTCACT
>JBFHDT010000043.1:0-10652 GCA_041584575.1 Porticoccaceae bacterium | reverse complement strand
GAACAGGATATGGCTTATCGCGGATGCTTAGCAGCCAATAGTATTCAAGAGATCGTTAACAAGCATTATGAAATAGAACCCGTATTAAACGCTTTTTTTACAGAAAATATTCAGCACTTTGAAAAAATCATAGGTATCGCGATTAAGAGAGGCGAACTAGAAGATTGTGACATAAGAATTATGGCATTGTCGCTTCAGAATCTAATAATTGGCCTTACCGAAATGTCGAAAATATTTCGCAACAAAGGTGAGCTTTGGTCGGTATGTCAGCACAATTTAAGAGCACTAGGCTTATATGAAGAGTTTAAGCGTGACTAGGTTTTTTCAAAGATAGATAAAATAGGCTACTATTTTCGATAAAAGAGGAAATCACAACGACGATAACAATCGAAATATTATATTTATAATCAAAAGCATACCAACTCTTATAACAAGCTATTATTTCGTCAACAATCTTAATAAATTTAAAAATCTTACATGGAGCATATCCCTGTAACAACTCACTTTAGACCGTCAGGTTGGCACATTTAAGAGTGAGGGAAATAATAAGCACAGGCCGCTCCAAACTCAGTAAAAACTTCTTTAAAGCTGCTGTGTCCCAATACACAACGACTTATTTACCGGATGATTGTTCGACTAATCATAGTGGGCCGCTAAAAACACCCAAGTTTAGACTGCTGTGCGTCATCATCGCCTCTCACCTATGGCGCTATGAGTAGGAAATAGCGAAACCGTTGACATTCTTTTATATGTCCACTAGTCTAGACATATGGATATACAAGAAGCAATTATTGCATTCGATGCACTTTCTCAAGAAACTCGTCTCAAGGCGTTTCGCCTACTGGTGAAGGCAGGCCAGGATGGTTTGGCGGCGGGAGTGCTCAGCGAAACGTTAAACACGCCGCATAACACCCTGTCTTTCCACTTAAACCACTTGTCCAATGCGGGACTTGTGTCCTCAAAAAAAGCTGGGCGCAGTGTTATTTACACTGCCCGTTTCGATGCGATGAATGCACTCATTGGCTTTATGGTTAAGGATTGCTGCAGTGCAGAACAAGCCAGTATTCGCGAAGATAAAACTGCTGGATGCTCAATTATTGAGTTGAGCCACTGTTGTTAGACCCCAGAAATAAACAAGCAGTAAGAGCACTAACTGGGCAGGGATAATTCGATGAAAAGATTACATATCCATATTGGTGTTGAAAGCCTGGATCAAAGCATCCGTTTTTACAGCGCCCTCTTTGGTGCGGCACCGGTTAAGACAAAAACGGACTACGCAAAGTGGATGCTCGATGAACCTCACATAAATTTCGCCATATCCACTCGAGTCAGCAATGGCCTTGACCATCTTGGTTTACAGGTTGATGAGGAGGGTGAGATTGAAGAATTACGCAGCCGCCTTAAACAGGCCGATATGGACGTGTACGGTGAAAGCGAAACGGTTTGCTGCTATGCCCGTTCTGATAAATCATGGGTTAAGGATCCATCAGACATTCCATGGGAAGCCTACAAAAGCATGGAAGATGTTGATTTATTTAATGCTGTTGAAAAAACCAGTACACCGGCTTGTTGCGCCCCGGCCACAAATCGTTGATGGGCGTGCAGCGCGACTTAACATAAAGACTGCGGGCATTTAATGCTCGACCCTTTACTTTTAAGGAGTACCTGCAATGAACAAAAACCCAGATAGTGACATTCTTGCGACGGCCGACTATTTAGTGACTCATATAAACGATGGCGACTTGCGTATCGTTGATGCAAGACAGGGTGACGGTTTTGATCTCGCCCATATTGATAGAGCTGTCGGACTTAACGGTAGTTCTTTCCTGCGGGAAGACGGTGATGTTATTTCCGCTAATCAGTTCAGCCGTCTCGTGTCGCAACTCGGCATAGATAAAGATACCAATGTGATTGTCTACGATGATGGCAATAACTTGTTCGCCACGCGTCTGTGGTGGGTGCTTAATTACTACGGGCATCGTCGGGTAAAAGTGCTTGATGGCGGTTGGGATAACTGGGTGAAGCAAGGCTTACCGATCAACAATGACCCTATAGAAATTAGCTGTTCTAATTTTCTCCCTCAAATAGATAAACGCCAAATCGCCACAACGAGCGATGTACAAGCGGCTATTGGCTTACCACGGCAGGTAATTCTTGATGTGCGTGGTGATGAAGAGTGGCAGCGCACCGAAGCAACGCCCAAAAGTCTACCGGGCCATATTCCCGGTGCTGTTCACCTGGTTTGGAGTCAGGTTATTGACCCTGAAAGTATGTGTTTTAAGCCTGAAAACGCTTTATGCGAACTGTTTGAAGCACATGGTATTCATCCACAGGACGAAATTATTACCTATTGTTACGCCGGTATTCGTGCTGCCCACACCCTTTTTGCCCTCAAGTTGGCGGGGTTTAATAAGGTTAGAAATTACGAAGGATCGTGGCTTGCCTGGACAGGTGCGGGATGCCCCGTAGAGCTTAACCAGTGATAAGCATAGGAAAGCGTCTACTGAAAAAAAACTTCCTTAAACAAAGCCTCCTTAAATAAAGCCTTACGGAAATACCTTATGTCTATTTTTGATCGCTACCTCTCGCTCTGGGTAGGGCTATGCATTGCCACCGGGGTCGCTTTGGGTGAGCTATTCCCAAACATCTTCCAGGTTATTGCAGGATGGGAATACGCATCGGTTAATCTGGTCGTTGCTGTTCTCATTTGGGCAATGGTCTACCCTATGATGGTCGCCGTAGATTTTGCCAGCTTGCGCGATATACATCGACGACCCAAGGGTTTGATCATTACCCTCATAGTGAACTGGCTTGTAAAGCCCTTCACAATGGCCGGCTTAGGCGTGTTGTTTTTCCAGGTGTTTTTTGACGATGTAATTAATCCTGCCGATGCACAACAATACATTGCCGGGCTCATTCTTCTCGGCGCAGCTCCGTGTACCGCCATGGTGTTTGTCTGGTCACAATTGACTCGTGGTGATGCCAATTACACACTGGTTCAGGTATCGCTAAACGACATTATCATGGTCTTTGCCTATGCACCGATTGTTGCCCTGTTACTGGGGGTGACTGACCTTCAGGTGCCGTGGACAACATTGCTATTATCCGTCGTGCTTTATGTCGTCATCCCCCTCGCGGCGGGCGCAGGGACACGCGTAATACTGATGCGCCGAACAAACAGTGGGCAAGACGATACAAGCGTTACTCGTTTTTCATCACGAATTAAGCCGTTCTCTATTCTGGGTCTGTTAGCTACGGTAGTGCTGCTGTTTGGGTTTCAAGGCCACGTTATTCTTGACCGGCCTTTATTGATTGCTCTGATTGCCAGCCCTCTACTGATTCAGTCCTACGGTATTTTTATCATCGCCTATGCTGCCGCCTGGCTATGGCGCGTACCCCATAATATTGCAGCGCCGTGCGCTTTAATCGGCACATCAAATTTTTTCGAACTGGCCGTCGCCGCTGCCATCGGCTTATTTGGCCTTAACTCTGGCGCGGCACTCGTTACCGTTGTCGGCGTTCTGGTGGAAGTGCCGGTGATGTTGTCGTTGGTCGCTTTTGCAAACCGCACGCGCAAGCACTTCCCCGCCAGTGAGGCGTCAATTTTTGCTGAGAACGGCAGCCCCATTAAAAATAGAGATGCCCAATCATGAATATTTTATTCCTCTGTGTCGCCAATTCTGCCCGCAGTCAAATAGCCGAAGGGCTGGCGCGAACTATTTTTGGCGACCGCGCTATTATCAATAGTGCAGGTTCGAAGCCTTCACAGGTGAACCCTGTTGCTATTGAAGTAATGGCTGAAGTGGGTATCGATATTTCCAGACAGCAATCAACTTCAGTCAGTGAGATCGATACAAGCACTGTCGATCTGGTGGTTACACTTTGTACTGACGAAGTTTGCCCTGTTTTACCTGGCAAGGTGCAGCGCTTGCATTGGCCCATAGCAGACCCCGCGTCAAAAGAGACCTCGGTAACTGCAAGCGAATTATTAGCGTGTTTTCGTACAGCGCGGGATCAAATCAAAGCGCGTATAGAGGTACTCAATGGTCTGCTCGACACGCCCCTCGACAAACTTGAAGGACCTTCATCCAAAGAATTCCACACCAGTATTCGAGTTAACAATCTTGCCCAAAGCGTTCGTTTTTACGCCTGGTTACTCGACACCTGGCCCAAAGAATGGACGCACCGATACGCCATTTTTATTCGACCCGATCTGGGTCTTAACTTTGTGCTGTTGGTGGCTGATGATATGCAGCTGAATCATGACACCCTCTATCATCTTGGTATTGGGGTGAGTGATAAAAGTGCCGTCATTGATGCTTATAAGCGCGCAAGAACATTTGGTGCACACATTGAAAAACCACCGCGTACCACCTGGAAAGGTACGCCATTGCATGAGCTGTGGCTCAAGGATCCAGATGGCACCCTGATCGAGATATATGCTCGCCTGACTGAAGCTGAGATGTATGATAGACCTACAGATGATGAGCCAGCGTATTTGACAGATCATTCCGTTGACGGGCGGTAACCCCATGGGGTTTTCCCTAGCAACACTTTCGTTTCTAGTATTTACGTGTACATCTGACCAAAGCCAAGTATCAAGCTGTCCAAAACTATGACTATTCGCCTGGAACTACAACGTAAACAGCACCTTGATCGACTCGCGGGAGCACCACAACGCTTAAAGTACTTACTGGCCGTGGAAGCTCTTCGTGACTTTGTGGAGCTAAACGAATGGAGCGACTGACATTTCCGCTCATTCCCACTCAATCGTCGCCGGTGGCTTTGAAGATATATCGTAGGCAACACGAGAAATACCCGATATTTCATTAATAATACGCCCAGAGACTAGCTCGAGAAACTCGTAAGGCAAGTGAGCCCAACGAGCGGTCATAAAATCGATGGTCTCTACTGCGCGTAGTGACACCACGTATTCGTAGCGGCGCGCATCGCCCACTACGCCGACAGATTTGACTGGTAGGAAGACGACAAAAGCCTGGCTGGTTTTGTGATAAAGGTCGGCGCGGTAGAGTTCTTCAATAAAAATGGCATCGGCTTCGCGGAGTAAGTCGGCGAATTCTTTTTTCACTTCACCAAGAATACGCACGCCCAGGCCTGGGCCTGGGAAAGGGTGGCGATAGACCATATCGTAGGGCAGGCCCAGTTCGAGACCAATTTTTCTAACTTCGTCTTTAAACAACTCACGCAGGGGTTCGACCAGTTTCAGGTTCATGTCGTCGGGTAAACCACCAACATTGTGATGGGATTTAATGACGTGTGATTTACCTGTTTTCGAGGCGGCCGATTCGATGACATCGGGGTAAATAGTCCCCTGGGCTAACCAATTCACGTCTTTTAAGCGCGTCGCTTCGCGATCGAAAACATTGATAAAAGTATTGCCAATAATTTTACGTTTTTTCTCTGGGTCACTTTCGTCAGCGAGTGCATCGAGAAATTCGTCCTCGGCGTCGACACGAATCACCTTCACCCCCATGTTGCGGGCGAACATGTCCATCACCTGCTCGCCCTCGTTTTTGCGCAACAGGCCGTTGTCGACGAAGACACAGGTCAGCTGGTCGCCAATGGCACGGTGTAACAATGCTGCTACCACGGATGAGTCCACACCGCCCGACAAACCCAGCAGTACTTTTTCACTGCCCACGGTTTCTCTCACCCGCTCAATGGCATCGTCGATAATATTGGCCGGTGTCCACAGGGTTTCGCAGCCACAGATGTCGATAATAAAGTGGGCAAAAATACGCTGCCCTTGCAAGGTGTGAGTCACTTCAGGGTGAAACTGTAGGCCGTACCAACGTTTCTCGGGGTGGTACATACCGGCAATCGGGCATGACTCCGTAGAGGCCAACAGCTGAAAGCCCTCTGGCATGGTGGTGACTTTATCCCCGTGGCTCATCCACACATCGAGCTGGGCTCTACCATCATTGGGATTAACGTGGTCGCTAATATCGCGTAATAAGGTGCTGTCGCCGCTGACATCAACCTTGGCATAACCGAACTCGTGAACGGCAGAAGACAAGACCTCGCCACCCAACTGGCTCGCCATAGTCTGCATGCCGTAACAAATACCTAATACGGGTACGCCAAATTCAAAGACCTGCTCATCGGCCCGCGGTGCCGCACCTACGGTAACGGACTCTGGGCCACCAGAGAGGATAATACCCACAGGGTCAAACTCACGCAGCTCATCCGCGCTCATATCATAGGCGCGAACCTCACAGTAAACCCCGGCCTCCCTCACCTGGCGGGCAATTAACTGGGTGTACTGTGAGCCAAAGTCGAGGATCAAAATTTTTGCAGTGTGTAGGTTTGCGCTCATGGTTTTTCCTTCAATACTAAAGCAGGGCTCGTTGCACAATATTTACAAAGCAACATCCACTTATGGTCAATAAAAAAACGGAGCCCATTGGCCCCGTGTTTTTCAAATTTTTACGCTACGGCTATGGCTCTGAAAGACTTCAGCCCCCACCCACCGGATAGTTCGGCGCCTCTTTGGTAATACTGACGTCGTGTACATGACTTTCACCCATGCCGGCGCTGGTGACGCGGACAAACTCGGGACGGGTGCGCATGGTCTCGATATCGGGACTGCCGGTATAACCCATTGATGAACGCAGGCCACCCATCATCTGATGGATAATCACCGACACTGGGCCTTTGTACGGTACTCGACCTTCAATGCCTTCGGGTACGAGTTTTTCAGCACCCGCCGAGGCATCCTGAAAATAACGGTCACTAGAGCCCTGCACCTGTGCCATCGCGCCTAATGAGCCCATGCCGCGATAAGCTTTATAGGTGCGACCCTGATAGAGTTCAATCTCGCCCGGCGCTTCTTCGGTACCGGCAAACATGGAGCCAACCATAATGACATTGGCACCAGCGACGACCGCCTTACAGATATCACCGGAATAGCGAATACCGCCATCGGCAATGACCGGTATATCACGCTCCTTGAGAGCCTCAACCACATTAGCGATGGCCGATACCTGAGGTACACCAACGCCAGTGACGATGCGCGTAGTACAAATCGAGCCCGGGCCTATGCCAACTTTGACACCATCGGCACCGGCATCTGCTAGTGCAATGGCCGCTTCAGCCGAGGCAATGTTGCCGCCAATGACCTGTACGTCGGGGTACTTAGTTTTAATGGCACGCACACGATCGATAACATTTTTGGAATGGCCGTGGGCCGTATCGACGACCAATACGTCGACCCCGGCATTCACCAAAGCCTCAACACGAGAGTCAGTATCAACACCAGTACCCACTGAAGCGCCAACGCGCAAACGGCCCTGGTCATCTTTACAGGCATTGGGGTAGCGCGCCGCCTTATCGATATCTTTAACAGTGATCAGACCCTTGAGGTCGAAGTTTTCGTTAACGACCAAAATTCTTTCAATGCGGTATTTGTGAAGCAAGCGCTTCACCTCATCAGGGTGTTCACCTTCCAGCACCGTGACCAAACGCTCTTTCGGCGTCATTACAGTTGCCACAGTTGCATCAAGATCATTCTCAAAACGCACATCGCGGCGAGTAACGATCCCTAACAATTCACCGTTCTCAACTACCGGAACACCCGAAATATTGTTCTCCTGTGTCAAGGCAACTAATTCGCGAACAGTGGCATCGCCCGTAATGGTAATGGGGTCTTTCACCACACCACTTTCAAACTTTTTCACCGCACGCACTTCCAGGGCCTGCTCGGCGATAGTGAGGTTTTTATGAATGATGCCAATACCGCCCTCTTGCGCCAGGGCAATGGCGAGACGAGATTCGGTGACAGTATCCATGGCAGCGGAGACTAGAGGAATATTGAGAGTAATGTCCCGTGTCAAACGGGTTGTCAGGCTGACGTCAGTGGCCACCACCTCGGAATATCCGGGGATGAGTAGAACATCGTCAAAGGTCAGTGCTTCCTGAGAAATTCGCAGCATAAAGCTTAATTCCAAGGTGGGTCGAAGTGAGGAAGCAGTGCATTATATCTTGCGCAAACCGCTGGGTAAACTCAATCACCTGCGGTTTTTTAGCGCTCCACTAGCCGTCTTTCGTTTTGGTTGGCCGCAGAAGTATCCACGGCTTACCTTCAATCGAAAATAACTAATATCCCATGCACTCCCAGGAATGAGTGTTGACACACCACAACGATTAAATGATAATGATTATCAATAGCGTTATCATTTAAAATTACTCAGCGCTCGATGAAACTGGAGAAAAGGAATGAAGAAAAAAACACTGGCCGGTAAAAACAGCTTCACCGTGACGCCAAAAGTCCACAACACTTCAGCACAAAACGGTGCGAAAAATACCGGCTTTCGCAACCTGCACAACAGTGATGAGGCACAAGCCTCCCAGCAACATCTACAAATGTCGCTCATATATTTGATGAGTAAATTTGCTCTCACTCAGGAAAAGTCGTACGCCGAAGCGGTCTACCAGCATTTGCACATGCTGGCCGTACGCTGTGACACCGATTCGAAACCACGTTTTTTATATCGCTCACTGGCAATGGATTGGGTACAGATGTGTCGCGGACAAGTGGCTATGACCGACACGTCGCGAACGCGCCCTCACTAAAAACACACTTCTGCCCCTACAAACAAAACAGAGGAAACCCAGTGAGAGTCAGTGTGAAAACTAATCCCAATGGCGTTGAGGATTAGTGGCTGAAATTAGCCGTTTTTATGTGCGCAGAATGACGACAAACGCGCTTTGTCGCTACAGCTTTGGTGTGAGTTTTTAGAGATTCGTTTTGAGCTAGAAACTGAGTTATAGCCCGACTTAGTAGTCCGACCTATAACCCGATGGATCAAGTGTAATTTATCAAGCCCTGTTAGCCGAACCCCAATCAGCAGATTGTAGGTAGGGATTCGGCTGTTTTTATAAAAATGTCTTTGGTTGCCCACTGCGGCCCTTGACCACCCGCCATTACGGAGAACATTACAATGAAAACGTGTTATTTATTCCCACCTCTTTTACTTTTATTGCACGGCCCTGTCTTGCTTGCCGATACACAAGACCCCGAGCAAAAAATTATGGAGGAAGTGTATACCACTGGGAAATTAACCCGTTATTCCGCCACTAAATCTGACACCCCCATCATGGCGACCACGCGCTCGGTGTCCATAGAAAACCAGCAGCAAATCATCGACAAAGGCGCCCTTACTCTCGATCAAACTTACACTTATTCAGCAGGGGTAACCGGTGAAACCTACGGCTTTGCAACACGAGGCGACTGGGTCAAGGTGCGGGGCTTAGATGTCCCCCAATATCAGGACAGCCTGCAATCTTTGTTTGGCAACTACAACAATACCCGCCCCGATATCTACACGCTTGAGCAAGTTGAAATTCTGAAGGGCCCGGCCTCAGTGCTTTACGGCAAAGGATCGCCGGGCGGCCTGATCAATGTGGTGAGTAAACGGCCACAAGCTAAATCACAGCATGAAGTGGTACTAGAAGGCGGCACCTTTAACCATCAACAACTGGCTTTCGACTCAACAGGACCTCTTAGCGACGATGGGCAGTGGTTGTATCGCGTCATTGGCGTCCACCGCGACAATGAAACCCAGGTCGACTTTGTCGACGACAAAACCAAGGTTATTGCGCCCTCTCTCACCTGGCAGCCTAACGATGCCACCAGTGCTACTGTGCTTATCAATTACACCGAAACCGAAAGCGATACTGCCACCCAGTTTTTACCGATACTTGGCACCTTGTTCCCCGCCGACAATGGCAAGCGTATCGATACCGGCACCTACCTCGGCGAGCCTGACTTTAACCAATACGACGCCGAAACTTTGTCGGTAACGCTACTGGCCAATCACCAAATCAATGACACCTGGGGTGTTGAACTCACCACACGCTATACCGACGCAACAGTCGACTACCAGCAGGCGTGGCCTTCATTTATAGGCGGTGATCGCTACGTTCGCAACCCCGATGGCTCTCTTTACAAAGACGGCACCGTGCCACGCAGTTTCTATAAAAGTGACGCCAGTTCGGATCAAATAGCCGCAGACTTACGTTTTCGCGCCGACTTTACGCAGGGCGATGTAGAACACCGGGTGCTGTTTGGCAGCACTTATCAAGATGTCACCACCGACAACGACGGCTATACGGCCTATGCCCTCGGCGCCTCAACCTACGATGACAGCTACTGGATCAATGTTTTCAACCCCCAATATGGGGCCATACCTCCCGCAGCACTGCTCGATAGCCTATACACCCATAGACCTGAAACAACCTCCAAAGATATGGGTTTCTATATCAGTGATGAAATGAGTTTTCATCGCTGGATCGTTACTCTTGGCCTGCGCTATGACAATACGGAAACCGAAACCGGCAGTGAACGCCAGGATGACGAAGCACTTAGTACCAGTGTCGGCGTACTCTATCAATTTGAGAGTGGCCTATCAGCGTATATCAGCTATGCAGAATCCTTCGAGCCAGTGATTGGCGACAATGGCAACGGTCAGGCATTAGATCCACAGGAAGGTCAGCAAACAGAAGTGGGGATCAAATATGAGCCGCAACGGTTTCCCGGCATCATCACCCTCGCCTACTTTGATATCAAACAGAGCAATCTGTCCGACCCCTTCTCCCTGCCAGGCAGTTTTGAACAGCAAGGTGGCGAAGCT
>JBFHDT010000042.1:0-10677 GCA_041584575.1 Porticoccaceae bacterium | reverse complement strand
TCTATTATGCTACTACGAAAAATAACAATCGGTGTGTGGTCTTATTTAAAACCCACGCACTACTTTTTTGGCCGCTTTAAGACCAAATTATCAATACCATTCTGCAGCAGGGTAGAGCGAGCATGGGCCAGTTTTGAGCTGGATTGAAAGGGCCCGACTAATACGCGGTGCCAGGTGCCACCCTTGCTGGAATGGGTTTTTTCCACCTGGGCATTGAGGTTTAATAGCAGTAGGCTGACGCGCAAGCTATCGGCATCCTGAAAGTTTTTAAAGGAGCCTGCCTGCAAGATAAACACTTCGTCCTGTCCTTTTTGCGCCCCTGACTTTCTCAGCGCATCAGGCGGGCTGTCGGGCACGATAATTTCAGCGTCACGCAACTGGTCATAAAATTCGAATTGGGGCTTCTGACCTTTGGCTGACTTGATGCCAGTGACGTCATCGATGACGCGGCTAATATCTTGTTGGGGTGTTTTCCACAGCTGAATCAGGCCCATTGATAAGACGCCGAGCAGAAAGCCACTTAACAACCACAGCCAGCGGGGTGATTGTCCTGGAGGCGGGTTTCTGGAATTTGTGCGGGTATTTTTGCGAGGGCTACTGCGTTTGGCAGGGGCCTTTTTGCTGGTTTTTTTTGCGTAATCTCGAGACATGTCAGCCCGTGGTCTGTGGTTAGCGAGCATTGTATTCGCTCTGTAAAATGAGCGCTAATTATTTTTAAATTAATTCTTACAATAGCGTTATAACTATTTGATTGCTAAGGTTAATTAAATGCTATCTTGCGGGTCGACGTCGATTGACCATCTGACCTTGCGAGCGCCCTTATCCTGCTCAAGCCAATGGCAAAGCCTGGCAAGTAGTGGCTGTAGATTCCGTCGCTCGGCACCTATTAGTGTGAGTTGGTAGCGATAGCGGCCACTGCGCTTTTCCATAGCGGCGGGGAAGGGGCCGAGATAGCGCAGGGCGGGGTTCGATGGTATTTGGTTTTCGAGGAAGTTGCGCGCCCTTTGTAGCAGACCCAAAGCTTCTCCCCCTTGGTGAAATTCTGCGCGAATCAATGCGGCATTAGTAAAGGGCGGCATGGCGCTTAACTGACGTTCGGCCAATAGATGCTGGGCAAATTTGGCATAGCTGTGTTGGCTCAGTAATTCGAATACGGGGTGATCACAGTGGTGGCTTTGTATCATCACTACACCGGGTTTGGCACCGCGTCCGGCCCGCCCGGCAACCTGGGTAATGAGCTGTCCCATTCTTTCCAGGGCGCGAAAGTCAGTGCTGAACAACGAGGTATCGGCATCGAGCACCACCACTAATGTGACACCGGGGAAATGATGGCCCTTGGCGAGCATTTGTGTGCCAACCAGAATGCAGGGTTCCTTGTTGTTGATTTGAGCGAGCAATTCCTCCATGGCGTGTTTACCCCCCGTCGAGTCTCTGTCAACGCGGTGCACGCTCGTTTCGGGGAATAGCGCTTGCAGAGTGGCCTCGCTGCGCTCGGTGCCCTGACCCAGATAATTCAGTTGCTGACTGCTGCACTCAGGGCAAGTCGGTGGCAGTGGTTGGCGCGATTCGCAATGATGGCAGTGCAGCCCAGGCCGGTTGGTGTGCACGGTTAGATGGGCATCGCAGTGCCTGCAGTTGGCGACCCAGCCGCAGTCGTGGCACATCAACGTTGGTGCAAAGCCCCGACGATTGAGAAAAACAAGAACCTGATTGCCCTCGGCCAACTGGGTGCTAATCGCTTCAATCACCGTTTGGGAAAACCCGGTGTTAAGTTGGCTGTGGCGAATATCGACCAGTTGCCATTCGGCCTGTACTGCGCCACCGTGACGGCCCTTTATTGAAAGATGGCGATAGCGCTGCTGCTGGCAGTTGTACAGGCTTTCAAGGGAGGGTGTTGCCGAGCCAAGCAGGAGGGGGATGTTCTCCCGGTTGGCGCGCATTACGGCCACATCACGGGCGGAGTAACGAAATCCCTCCTGTTGTTTAAAGGAGCTATCGTGTTCTTCGTCGACAATAATAATGCCCGGTGACTTCATCGGCACAAAGGCGGCGGAGCGGGTGCCGATAATAATGCCAGCGCTGCCACTAGCCGCTGCCCACCAGGCTTCTAGCCGTTGTCGTTCACTGAGACCGGAATGAAGCAGGGCGATGGGGCAATTAAAGCGCGCTTGAAAGCGGGCTAAGGTTTGCGGACTGAGATTGATTTCGGGAATCAGCACCAGTGCTTGCCTGGAATAGCGCAACACCTTGGCGATGGCCTGCAAGTAAACTTCGGTTTTTCCCGAGCCAGTTTCTCCGTCAATTAAATAACTGCTGTAAGCGTGAAACTGGACCTGCTCGAGAGCCTTTTTCTGGTCGAAGGAGAGCGTGAGGGGTGTTTCGGCGAGTATGTCGGTAGCGCCATCGGGATCAAAACTCTGGTCGGATATTGTGCGGGTAAAATCTTCTATTAGTTCTTTATTCTTCAGGCTACGGATAGTGGCCGTGTTAACACCTGCGGCGTTCAGTGCTTCTCGACTGAGGCTTTCGTGTTGTTGTAATAGCTGTAACAGAGCTTGTTGCTTGGGTGCGCGACGCAGGGCGTCACCGGGCAGGCCTTTACCGTGGGTACTTAGGCGCCAGAGACTTTGCTGGGGTAAGTCACCGCCCTTACGCAATAAAGTCGGCAGGGCGCTGGCTAGCACATCGCCGATGGGGTGCTGATAATAACGGGCGGCCCACAGCAATACATCGAAGAGTATCGGCGGCAAGAGTGGGGTCTTATCAAGCACTGCTGTAATGGGTTTTAGTTTGCCTACCGGGTAGTCGCTGCTTGCTGTGTTGGATACAACAATGCCGGTCACTTCGCGCTTACCAAAGGGCACGGTGACACGTACGCCCGCAGCGAGTACAGGGCTGGAATTTTCAGGTGGCAGATAATCAAATAAGCGGCGTAGTGGCGACTGCACGGCAACTTGATAAAATAGCGTATCTGTCATTTTGGGTGATAGCTCAGCTGTTATTTTTGCATTGAACCTAGGCTAGAGGATCACGCTCCGGCGGGGCTATTGTCCGGTGAAGTGACGCCCTGTGCAATCGACAGGTTGGCTAATATCAGTTTATCTCTTTGATGCAAGCAAGCCCTTGAAATCCGTTGGCTTTATACTTGAATCACTGGGCTTTTCTGGTACCATGCGCGCTCCTGCAAGTATGCATGCGGTGCCGGACGAAGAGGCCCTACATAAGCTCGCTGTGAGTTAGCAAGTGATGGTCGGCAACAGATCGGGTGGCGGCGTGCAACAACCCTGCAACAATGAGGCAAGTAAAATGAAAGCTGAAATACATCCTACTTATGGCAAGCTGACTGCAACCTGCAGCTGCGGTAATGTAATTGAAGTTGGTTCAACCCTGGCGAGCGAAATTCACCTCGACGTCTGTGCAAAGTGCCACCCTTTTTATACGGGCAAGCAGAAGACAGCCGACGCGGGTGGTCGTATCGACCGTTTCAACCAGCGTTTTGGTGGTATCAGCAGCGGCAAAAAGTAAGCTTAGCCAGCTGGCTGACCAGCCAATGAAGAATGCGCTCAGGGTTAATACTCGAAGCGCATTTTTTTTCGTCCCGATTTTTTGTACTTTACTTTTTACGTCAACTCTCTCACTAGGGGATAACTGTCGAGCCACTGATCTCAATAGGGGGCATGGTGAAAGCGTTGCCATTAAAACTGTCTACGACGGCGATACCCTCACCTTAAAAGATGGTCGCAAGATACGTTTAATTGGCGTCAATACACCGGAGCGCGGTCGCAATGGTCAGCCTGATGAAGCCCTGGCGCTGGCGGCTAAGCAGGCAGTGCAAAGCGCACTACAGACGGGCAGCTCTCGACAGAGGGATGTGCGTCTGTATCTTGGTCGAGAGCAGAGTGATTCCTACGGCCGAAAATTAGGTCATGTATTTGTCGACGGCCAAAGCCTTGCCGCTATTTTACTGAACAAGGGTCTGGCCTGGCATGTGGTCGTGCCACCTAACATCGGTCTGGCCTCTTGCTTTGCCGCGGCAGAAAACAGTGCCAGGCGCCAGGGTAAAGGCTTGTGGCGCAATTCCCTACCGCAATTTGTTGCCACGAAAAACATTAAGCAGGGCGGTTATCAACGGGTGCGGGGTACTGTGCGCAAGGTGAGTTTTGCCAAAGCCTGGTGGATTAATTTTGACGATGGTTTTGTGGCGGTAATTTACCCCGAAAATCAGCCGTATTTTGATCAATCAATCGTTAGCGGGTGGCGGGGTAAAAAGCTGGAAATCGAGGGGTGGGTCTACGGGGCGAAGTACCGTGGCAAACCGCAGTGGCGTATTAAATTGGCCACGCCTTTCGGCTTGTCAGTGTTGTAAGTGGGTTTTCAGGGGGTGGTCGTGTGAGGTCTTTTTCAACAGCTCCGTCTTTCGAATCCCCGGAGCTGCTGCTTGCTGTAGTATTTTCAGCTATTGCCGTAAGACATTAAGCGGTTAAAGCGCTTTTCAATGAGTTGGTCCAGCGGCTCACTCTGTAGTCGGTCGAGTTGTTCGATTAAACGGCCTTTCAAGGTTTCAGACATGGTATCGAGGTCGCGGTGGGCTCCGCCAAGGGGCTCGGGAATAGTTTCATCAGCAATGCCCAGCTCTTCGAGAACACTCGAGGTCACGCCCATAGCCTCTGCTGCTAGAGGTGCTTTTTCAGCAGTTTTCCAGATAATGTTGGCGCAACCTTCGGGAGATATAACGAAATAGGTCGAATATTGCAGCATATTCAGCCAGTCGCTGACACCAATGGCGATAGCGCCACCGGAGCTGCCCTCACCGATAACGGTGGCTATGATGGGCGTTTTTAAGCGCGACATGACGGCGAGGTTCTGGGCGATAGATTCACTAATGCCACGTTCTTCAGAGTCGATGCCGGGGTAGGCGCCAGGTGTGTCAATGAAGGTGAGGATGGGCATTTTAAAACGCTCAGCCATTTCCATCAGCCGCAGCGCTTTGCGGTAACCTTCGGGCTTGGGCATGCCAAAATTGCGCGTGACTTTGTCACTGACACCGCGACCTTTTTCTTCGCCAATGACCATCACCGGTTTGCCGTCGAGTCGTGCGACACCGCCAACAATAGCCTTGTCATCACCAAAATGACGGTCGCCGTGTAGCTCTTCAAAGTCGGTGAATAGCTTTGGGATGTAGTCATTGGTGTAGGGACGCAAGGGGTGGCGGGCAACCTGTACGATCTGCCATGACGATAAATTGGAAAAAATACCCTCAGTCAGTTTTCGTGACTTGTCGCGTAATTTCTTGATCTCATCGGCAATATTGAGCTCGTTGTCGTTGCCAACCAGTTGCAACTCTTCAATTTTTGCTTCGAGTTCGGCGATGGGTTGTTCAAAGTCCAGGTAGTCAAGATTCATAATTACTTTAATTCCGGTTGCTTTATTCCGCGCTGAAGCCGTCGATAGTGATGCCTAAATTATACAGATACTTCATTGAATCGAAACATCGAACTGAGATTTTGCGGCAATTTCTTTATCGGCTCAGTGTTGGTTTTATGTCAATAGAGGAGTTGCAAATTGCCGGCGCCGAAGCTATCTCGCAGGTGATGCAGTAGTTCATCTTCGGGCTGTATCGCCCATTCGCTAGCCAGGGTGAACTCGCCCTCCGCACCATGACAGCGATATTTCACCTTAACGCTACATTGCCCACTTTTGTAGGGCTTGAGCAGTTGCTCGAGGTTGTCGACGGTGGCCAATGTCATTGTGCTGCCAGAAAGGTCTATGGCCAGGCCCTTGAGCATGGCTTGTCGTGCTTCGATGACCGTGCGTACTTCCTGAGCGCGCATTTTCAGGCCGCCGCTGTACTCGTCTTCACTGAGTACGCCGTTGATTACGGCTATGCTGTTCTTGCTGATTTTGTCGCGGCAGGCAGCGTATTGTTCTGAAAAAATGGTGACGTCAATGCGGGCACTGTCATCGTCAATGATCATTACACCCATGACGCCGCGACTGGTTTTAATGGTGCGAATGTCGAGCACCAGGCCGGCAACGACTTGTACACTTCTCGAGGGTTGCAGCGCCTTGAGGCGGCAGCTAATGAAATTGCTCAGTTCGCCAGCATATTCTTCAATGGGGTGGCCGGTGAGGTAGAGGCCCAGGGTGTCCCACTCGCCCTGTAGGCGATCGCGTAGGCGGAAACGACGCACTTGAGAAAAAGCAGCGTAGCCGATTTCCGGCGCGCTTTCGGCGGGTGTGGCACCAAATAAATCGGCCATGCCACTGGCGGTATTTTTACTGTGCTGGTCGGCCAGCTTGACAGCCTCTTCCATTGCTTCGAGCATTACCGCCCGACTGTAGCCGGGGTCGTCATTGGGGCCGATTTTGTCGAGTGCGCCAGAGCGGATTAGGGCTTCAAGAGCGCGCTTGTTGACCTTTCGTGGGTCGACGCGGGTGCAGAAGTCGAAGATATCTTTAAAGGGGCCGCCACTGCTACGAGCGGCAATAATGTTGGATACTGGGCCTTCGCCCAGGCCTTTGATAGCGCCGAGTCCGTAGACCACGGCGGATTCAAGAGAGACTGAAAACTGAAATTTCCCGATATTGACATCGGGCGGGGTGACGAGCAGATCCATGGCCCGGCACTCATCAATCAGAGTCACTACTTTGTCAGTATTCTGCATATCCGCCGATAACACGGCGGCCATAAAGGCGGCGGGGTAATGCACCTTCAACCAGGCGGTTTGGTAGGCGAGCAGAGCGTAAGCGGCGGAGTGAGACTTGTTGAAACCGTAACCGGCAAACTTTTCCATCAAATCAAAAATATTTTCAGCCAGTTCATTGCTAACATTGTTTTTGGCCGCACCATCGACAAAAAGTTGGCGTTGGCGAGCCATTTCTTCGGCCTTTTTCTTGCCCATGGCCCGGCGTAGCATATCGGCCTCGCCCAGTGAGTAGCCACCGAGTACCTGGGCGATCTGCATGACCTGTTCTTGATAGAGAATAATGCCGTAGGTCGGTTCGAGCACGGGCTTTAAATCGGGGTGCTGATACTTGGGGTGAGGGTAGGCGACTTCCTGACGACCGTGTTTACGGTTGATGAAATCGTCAACCATGCCTGACTGCAGTGGCCCGGGGCGAAACAGGGCCACCAGTGCGATGATATCCTCAAAGCGGCTCGGCAGCTGGCGCTTAATTAAATCTTTCATGCCTCGGGATTCAAGTTGAAACACCGCCGTGGTTTCTGCGCTCTGCAAGAGCTTATAGCTGCCGGGGTCGTCCAGGGGAATATCTTCAATCACTACCGGCGGCTTGCCGTTGCGCTCATTCTGGGCATTGGCGTTGTCCAACGCCCAGTCAATTATCGTCAGGGTGCGTAAACCGAGAAAGTCGAATTTCACCAGACCGACGTCTTCAACATCGTCTTTATCGTATTGGGTGACCAGGCCTTCACCGGCTTCATCACAATACAGTGCTGCAAAATCGGTGAGCCGCGTGGGGGCGATGACAACACCACCAGCGTGCTTACCGACGTTACGGGTTAAACCCTCGAGCTGCAGGGCCATTTCCCAGATTTCCTGGGCCTCTTCGTCCTGTTCGAGAAAGTCTCGCAGCACTTCTTCTTGGTCAAAGGCCTTTTGTAGCGTGATGCCAATTTCGAAGGGAATCATCTTCGATAATCGGTCTGCTAGTCCGTAAGACTTGCCCTGGGCGCGAGCGACATCGCGCACCACGGCTTTTGCCGCCATGGTGCCAAAGGTAATGATCTGCGACACGGCCTCACGGCCATAGCGCTCGGCGACATAGGCGATGACCCGGTCGCGATTGTCCATGCAAAAGTCGATATCAAAATCGGGCATGGAGATCCGCTCGGGGTTGAGAAAACGCTCAAACAGCAGATCGTATTCAAGGGGGTCGAGGTCGGTAATCTCCAGCGCGTAGGCCACTAATGAGCCAGCACCTGAGCCGCGACCCGGGCCGACGGGAATATCGTGTTCTTTGGCCCAGCGAATAAAATCCATCACGATAAGGAAATAGCCGGGAAAGCCCATTTGGTTAATGATGGTTAGCTCAAAGTCGAGTCGCTGTTTGTAGTCCTCCAGGCTTTGGTTGGTGTCTGGATTGAGCGTGATACTCTGCAGACGCTTGGCCAGGCCCTCTTCGGACAGCTGACGGAAGAACGATTCGGTGGTCATTCCCTCGGGAATGGGGTATTCCGGTAGCTGGGGTTTGCCGAGTGTCAGGCTCAGATTACAGCGCTTGGCGATCTCAACGGAGTTTTCCAGGGCTTCGGGAATGTCTGAAAACAGTGCCTGCATTTGCTCACTAGATTTTAAATATTGCTGGTCACTGTAACGGCGCTCGCGGCGGGGGTCATCGAGGGTGCGGCCCTCGACGATGCAAACTCTGGCTTCGTGGGCTTCAAACTGTTCCTGATTAATGAAGCGCACATCATTGGTGGCGACTACCGGGCAGTCGAAAGTTTGTGCAAGTTCAACAGCGTCGTGAACAAAGTCTTCTTCGCCAGGGCGTTGGCAGCGCACAAGTTCGAGATAAAAGTTGCCGGGGAAGTCCGCCATCCATTCTTTTAAAAGGTGTTGGGCCAGGGGCTTTCGATTGCTGGCCAGCGCTACACCCACGTCACTTTTATAGCCACAGAGGGCAATCAAACCGCTGCCGAGTTCTTTTAACCAACTGCGGCGAATGCAGGGCATGCCATGTACCTGGCCTTCGAGGTAGGCGCGGGAGATGAGCTGGGTAAGGTTTTGGTAACCCGTCTGATTTTGTACCAGTAGGGTGATTTGGCTTTGCGGGTCGTCGGTTTTATCGCCGGCAATGGTCAAGTCACTACCACATATGGGTTTAATGCCAGCCCCTTGTGCCGCTTTATAAAATTTTACCAGGGCAAAGAAATTACAGATATCGCTAACGGCAACAGCGGGCATCTCGAGCTCGCGAATTGTACTGACCAAAGGCTTTATGCCAATGGTGCTATCGGCGATGGAGAACTCACTGTGCAGGTGTAAATGAATGAAAGCGGGCGCTTGAGCGGGCAGGGGGGCTGGAGCCTGTTCGGACATAGGAACCTGGTTATCGCAGCGAGTCTCGTTTAAGACTCGCAGAATGGCTGAAAATGGTTGCTGATTTTAGCAGCTCGGTAGGGTTGCTAGATAGGCCCAGTTGACGGTGTTTTTAAAGCCTATCGTTGCGCTTTGCGGCCTCGGCGCGAAGTGTTGTGGCCTCGAGAATTAATTCTAGCCCGGTTTTGTCAGTCGTCGGCAAGGCTATATTGCTCTCACCCAGAGGCGTGACTCTATCGGCCCAGGTCAATAGTGATGCCCCCCAGGTTAAACCGGCGCCAAAAGCGACGATTAATATTGTCATGCCAGGTTTGACTCGCCCCTCTTCAAGGGCCTCGCACAGGGCGATGGGAATACTTGCGGTGGAGGTGTTGGCGTAGTTGCCCAGAGTAACCACGACTTTTTCCATGGGGATTTCAAGACGCTTGGCCAGGGCCTCAATAATGCGGGTGTTGGCCTGGTGGGGTATTACCAGGTCGATGTCGTCGAGGCTGGTTCCGGAATTTTGCAGTACATCGGTACATGCCGCAGCCATGCCGTTGACCGCGTTACGGAAGATTTCGCGCCCGGAAAAATTCAGAGAAACCTCTAAAGGGCGGTGCTGAGCGACAGCGTGCATGCCGAAGTCGGGCATCGCTAATAAGTCGCGGGTACCTTGCACGCAGCCCAGTTTACCCTGAAAAAAGCCACTTTTTTGTTCAGAGGCTTGCAAGACTATAGCGCCGGCGCCATCGCCAAAAAGTACGGCGGAATCGCGCTTATTGGCCCAATCCATGAGTGAGCTAAGGCGTTCTGAACCGACAATTAACGCGGTCTTGATAGAGCCCGCGCGAATCATATCTGAGACCATGTTGAAGCTGTAAAGAAAGGCGGTGCAAGCGGCGTTGAGGTCAAAGCAGGCCGCATTAGCAGCGCCGAGTTTGCCCTGTAACAGGGATGCTGTGTTGGGGATAATCTCATCCGGTGTGGTGGTGGCGTAGGCAATGACATCAACATCGAGCGCGGTGATACCCGCGCAGGCGAGTGCGCGCTCAGCAGCAACGTGGGCAAGGTCGACATTCATGACATGACTAATGCGCCGAGCATTGATGCCGGTGCGTGAGCTAATCCATTCGCTTGATGTATCGACTACCGTGGCGATCTCTTCGTTTGTTAATACTGCAGGTGGCAGGAAGCGACCCCATCCCGTAATTTGAGCGTACAACATGCCAACCCCGTTAAACGAATTTTAGAAAGTATATGACGGTATTATTACGCCCGCGATTCTCCTGTACTTGGCCTATAAGTGCAACGTGGTTATCGGTCGTTGGTCGGCTAATGTCTGTTAATAAACGAGAAGTGGTGCTAAATATGCCGAAAGTGATGATGAGAGTTGGAGACCCTCTCTTAAGGGAGGCTGGAAGTGCTATTGGGATATATCATTGCCCCGGTGTTGGCTTGATGGGATGACAGACGATTAATCGTTCTATAGTGACAACCACTCTGTTTGCACAGGCTGAGTCATTAGTACAAGCAAACCCTACGACTGATAAGAAATTCCTTGAGCGACATAAGTACTACTTTGCTTTGAAACGTCCCGATACCGATGGCAGCCTGTAATGACAGCTGAGGGTAT
>JBFHDT010000041.1:0-10714 GCA_041584575.1 Porticoccaceae bacterium | reverse complement strand
CTGAGTATCGACCTGCTAACTTTTTCAGCTCATCCGGCCGCTGTTTTTTGGATCTCCTTTTTTACATTAATGACCTACATGAATGCGGGCTATTTGCGTGAGCAGGTCTGTAAATACATGTGCCCTTATGCACGCTTTCAGTCGGTGATGTTTGATGCCGACACCTTGATTGTCTCTTACGATAAAGAGCGAGGAGAATCACGAGGGCAGCGTAAGAAAGGCAGTGATTACAAAGCCAAAGGTCTGGGTGATTGTGTTGATTGCAGTCTGTGTGTTCAGGTGTGTCCAGTTGGTATTGATATTCGCGATGGACTGCAGTCGGAGTGTATTAGCTGTGGCCTTTGTATCGACGCCTGCAATGCCATTATGGAAAAAATGGAATACCCAAAGGGCTTAATTAGCTTTACCACTGAAAATATATTGGCAAAAGGTAAAACACATATATTCAGGCCACGTTTACTTGGTTACGGCTTGGCGTTAATCGTGATGGTCAGTGTTTTTGCTTATACCTTGCTGACCCGAGTGCCTTTAGAGCTCGATATTATTCGCGACCGCTCATTGCTGTATCGAGAAACGTCACGTGGCTTGATTGAGAATATTTATACCCTGCGTATAAATAATATGGATAACCAGGCTCATCAGTACTCTATTAGCGTAGAGGCTGAACAGGACTTTCGTTTTATTGGTGATACGTTTGTCAATGTCGCGGGGGGGGAGGTCTATACTCATCTGGTTCGCCTGGAGCTAGACCCCGGCTTGCTTAAGCGCGGCAATATCGATATCACTTTCATTCTGCAGGCCGAAGACGATGAAACAATGCGTGATACCGAAGAGAGCCGTTTTATCGGGCCGTTTATACGTTAACTTCGTTACACTGATCCTTTGTGGCGTACTTTCGGAAGCTGGCATTTAGGATTTGGCGCTTGGTTTAAAGTGCCAGTCTCTAATTTCTAGGCACGACAAAGGGCTTCACAAAATTACAGGATAGAATTAGCAATGTTTTCCAACAGTAACTGCGGAGATAGGTTTCATCGATGCTAGACAATCCAGCTACCGAGCAAATAACACCACCTTGGTACCAGCAGTTCTGGCCCTGGTTTTTAATAGCCTTACCTGCCACGGTAGTGGTGGCAGGTTTCTTTACCCTGTATCTGGCGATTAAATACAGCGATGATTTGGTCAGTGATAATTATTACCGCGATGGTTTGGCAATTAATCAACAGCTGAGCCAAGATACTCGCGCCACTGAACTCGGCTTATCGGCGATGCTAGATTTTAATGGCGCCAGTGACGATGCAATCAAAGTAGTGGCGCTTGATTTACAGAGTGAGCTGAAAACTTTTGTCATGCCCGCTGTATTAAACCTGTATTTGCTCCATCCCACAGATGCCAGTGCAGACCATGTGATCAAGCTAATAGCAGCGGGCGATGGTCGCTATCGAGGGCAGCTGCCTGCACTACCAACACAACGAGTTTATTTACGCTTGATTCCGGCGGCCCTTAACGATGCTGTTACGGAACAATCGTCATTACAGGGGGCCGCATGGCGTCTGGCGGGTGATATTGATTTCACTCACAGTCATGTTGTTGAACTAAAAGCTAATCCAGTGCTTCGCGCTACGAGTAGCGATTAAAAATGTCTGCTGAAACGTGCTTCCATTGTGCTTTGCCTTTAAATGGCCGGGACGATCTCACTGTATTGATTGACGGTGAGGCACGCTCGATGTGCTGCGTCGGCTGTCAGGCGGTGGCTAGTGCTATCGTCGATGGCGGCCTTGAAAAGTTTTATCAGTATCGCTCAGTAAATTCGGTACGCAATAGTGACGGTGAGAATAACGATTTCAGTGCTTATGATCTGCCGGCAGTGCAAGCAGATTTAATGAGCGTCGACGAGCAAGGGGTTGCCACGATCGAACTCGGTGTTTCTGGCATTAGTTGTGCTGCCTGTGCCTGGCTAATTGAACACCATCTACAGCAATTACCGGGTGTGAATAAAGTGGCGGTTAATGTCAGCCGCCAGCGCTGTCGACTGCAGTGGCAGAAAGATAAACTACCCCTAAGTCAGTTACTGGCGGCTTTTATTGATATTGGTTATCGCGCTCACCCGGCGAAAGAATCTAATAAACTTGAACATATTGAACGGGATCAAAAAGGTTATTTATTGCGCCTCGGTGTGGCGGGTATTGGCATGATGCAGTCGGGTATGCTGGCTATCGCCCTCTATGCGGGTGCGTTTCAGGGCATGGATGAGCATTGGCAGAACCTGTTGCGTTGGGTTAGCTTGGTGGTCGCTACCCCAGTGGTTTTCTATTCTGCACAGCCTTTTTTTAAAGGGGCCTGGCGTAGTCTTTCGCCTATTTGTAGGAAGCTGGGTGAGAGTCTGTGTAGCAGTTTGAAACGGGGGTTACCCTGGCATCAATCTTTGACGATGGATGTGCCCGTTGCTCTGGCCATTGGTCTGGCCTATGGCGCTAGTGCCTGGGGTACAGTCATGGCAGGTGGAGAGGTTTATTTTGATGCGGTCTCCATGCTGACTTTCTTCCTTTTACTGGGGCGCTTTCTAGAAATGCGAGTGCGCTACCGTAATGAATTGGTGGCGGGGGAAGTCACTGAATTAATCCCCCTCTCTGTACAGCGTTACGAAAACACTGGCGACGGAGCCTGTCTCGTACAGGTGCCGGTTAAATCTCTCTGCACTGGCGATATTATTCAAGTTGCTGAGGGCGAATGTCTGGCCGTCGACGGAGTGGTGTTAGCGGGACAAAGCCCTGTGATAGAAGCCGTACTTAGTGGTGAGCAGGACCCGGTGGCAAAAGGCCCGGGTGACACCGTCAGCGCCGGCACAGTTAACACCACAAACCCCTTAAAAGTAAAAGTCAGTGCTGCTGGGCAAGGTACTCGCCTGGCTGCAATTGTCGACATGCTCGACAGCGTCGCTGCAGAAAAACCTCGCCAACTTGCCTTAGCAGATCGACTTGCCGCTAGGTTTATTGTTTTTGTTTTATTGCTGGCTACAGCGGTATTTTCTCTGTGGTGGCTGCACGACGCCGAGCGTGCACTGTGGGTAACATTGTCAGTGCTAGTGGTGACCTGCCCCTGTGCCTTGTCACTGGCCACCCCCGTGGTTCTCGCTGCGGCAACGGGACGGCTGCAGCATCAGGGCTTTTTAGTACGCAGCTCTCATGTGCTGGAAACTCTGAGCAAAGTGACCCGCGTTGTGCTCGATAAAACCGGTACTTTAACTACGGGTAAGCTTGAAATTAACAGTATTGTTTTATCTTCAAAAGCGCAAGCGCTAGACACTGCAACGGTAGTGGGTATCGCGGCAGCTCTCGAACAGGGCTGCCGCCACCCCATTGCCAGCGCGTTTAAACAGCGACAAACTGCAATTCACAAGCAGGCAGAACAGCTTGTTTATCAAGTGGGTGGCGGTGTTAGTGGTGTGCTTGATGGCAAACGCTACGCGCTGGGAAAAGCTGCATTTATCGAGCAATGTTTTGCCTTGCAAGTACCTGAAGACTTGCTGTCATCGTCGCAATCGGCGACTCAAAGTTTGAATTTAAAACACCGTCTGGAAGTCATACTAGCCAGCGAAGAGAGAGTGCTGGCGAGAATTGTTCTGGTCGACGAATTACGTCCTGGCGCGCGGGATATTGTCTCCAGCCTACAAGCGCAAGGCCTTGCTGTAGAGTTACTCAGCGGTGACCAGGAAAGTAATACCGCTGCTTTAGCCGCAGATTTAGGCATCAAGCACTGGCAAGGTAATAACAGCCCCGAGGACAAGCTGGCCACCATCCGAGCTCGGCAAAACGCCGGTGATATCGTGTTGATGGTGGGCGATGGCATTAACGATGTCCCGGTGCTCAGCGGTGCTGATATCTCCGTGGCAATGGCTGAGGCGACCGACTTTACACGTATGGCTTGCGATGCGGTACTGCTATCGAGAAATCTGAACACTCTCGTCGATACTCTTGCAGTAGCGCGTAAAACAGAGACCGTCATAAGGCAAAATATCGCCTGGGCTCTGATTTATAACTTAAGTGCTTTACCCCTTGCGGCCATGGGCTGGGTGCCGCCCTGGGCGGCGGCCATCGGTATGTCGGCGAGCTCTTTGGTGGTGGTCTTAAATGCCTTGCGCCTACAACGCCGTGATAAAGGACAGGGTGGGGGTTTCGAGGGTGCTGCACGGCAATGGCAGGGGGCTGTGGTTTCTGGCCTACAGGTAGAAACCTAATGGAAAGCCTGTATTTTTTAATTCCTCTCTCGCTGGTGGTGGTGGCTCTGGGTATTTGGCTGTTTTTCTGGGCAGTTAATAACGGTCAGTACGACGACCTCGATGGTGAGTCAGAGCGCATTTTATTTGATCCATTGGATGTTAATACGGAAACTGGAAAGAATGTAAAACAAGGGGCTGGCCTTCAAGCAAGGCCAAAGTCAGAGTCACCCAAAAACAGCGTTCTCAACGAAAATGATTGAAGACTTGCCGCCAATATTGGCGGCCATAGTGGCAATGTTCGGTATAGGTTTGCTCGGTACCGGGCATTGTTTTGCCATGTGTGGCGGTATTTCTTCTGCCCTGGGTTTTGCAAGTGAAAAAGGCAGTAGTCGTTATATTGTGGCCTACAACCTGGGCCGTATTTTTAGCTATGCCTGCGCCGGTGGCGCCGTAGCTAGTTTGGGTTATATCAGTGCTAACTATCTCGCTTTAGCACCTGTATTACGTGGCATTGCAGGATTGTTATTGATTGCGATGGGTTTGACGATGGCAGGTTGGTGGCGCGGTTTGAGTCATCTTGAGAAGGTTGGCGGTTTATTATGGCAACGCCTGCAGCCCTTTGGCCAGCGTTTGTTGCCGGTGCGCTCGTTTCGCACGGCAATACTACTTGGGTTGGTGTGGGGCTGGTTACCTTGTGGGCTCGTTTATACAGCGCTGGCTTATGCGGCTACGGCGCAAAATCCGTTGGTGGGTATGGCGCAAATGGCAGCTTTTGGCCTTGGCACTTTACCAGCGGTTCTACTGGGTGGCCTTTCCCTTGGCAAGTTGGGTCATGTATTGCGCAGTCAACGCTTTCGCCTTGTTTTCGCACTTTTATTAATGGTTTACGGCATTTGGACCTTACTGCCCGTGGTTTTGCCGTATCATCAACACTAGCTAGCAATAGGTGTGCGGGGTGAGATTAGTGGGTGTATAAGTAGCTTGATATTTATCAATACACTGCGGTGCTTTTAGCGGTATAAACATAACGAAACGAAAAATAGTGGCAGGAGTTTATATGTTCGGACACATCCCGGGATTGATGTTTAATCCACGCAAGCAATGGCAAACTATCGCTGCCTTGAGTGATGAAAAAATTAAGCGCTTGCTGCCTTACCCCATTTTTATGGCGCTGTTACCGCCATTAGCTTTATATGTCGGTACGACGCAGGTCGGCTGGACCGTGGTGGGTGAGGATGTGGTACGTATTACCGAGGCCAGCGCCATTCCGCTGATGGTCTTGAGTTATATTGCCTTGTTGGGGGCAATCGTCTTTATTGGCTTAATGATTAACTGGATGTCCCAGACCTATCAGACAGAAGTCTTTCCTATTAAGGGTGTAGTATTAATGGGTTATGCCTGTACCCCGATTTTTTTAGCCGGTGCGTGTGCGGTGTACCCGATTTGGTGGCTCGACATTGTGCTCGGCACCGTGGCTGCAATTTATACAATTTATCTGATTTACACGGCTATACCAATAATGATGCACGTACCCTGGGACAGAGGTTTCCTCTATGCCAGTGCAGTTTTTATGATTGCCCTCGTCTATGTGGTGGTGATACTCGTTGGCATCACCATTATTTGGGAATATATCGCGACTCCTGTGTTTATTAATTAAGCATTCAGCAAATAAGTACTCAATAATTAAGGGCATCACCACTTGATGCACAGTATTTAAAAGACTGTTGGAATGTTTTAAGAAGAATTCCGGGTCATTTTTATCGCTCAACACAACTAAAGGGCCCTTTAATTTAAAAAGAAGTACGACTGCGTCTGCAACTGCAGTGCTAGGTAGTAGATGAAACCTGAACATGTCCTCAAGTGTGTACATTCAAGCTATTTGCATGTGCTAGTCGGGTTCTAAACCTAATCCAAAACTGGTGCTTGTCTAGTAGGCACCAGTCGCTGTTGGGGTAATAGTCCGGTCATAATCAAAGGCGCCATGGTGTAAAAAATTCATAGGCGCACTAATGGCGATGACTCTATCGCCAGAACGAAAAGCTCATAAAAATTTAGTCCTATTCAGAATGAAACTACAATACTGGTCACGATTTTTGCAGATCTATTGATTGCTCAAGGTACGGCGTCCAGTAGTCATACCAGGGCAAGCAGATTGGCGTTTGAACCGTCCGCACTTGCGTAATGGTAGGTTGAGGTCAATATGCCGACTAGGGTTAACAGCCCTACGATGTTTTGAATGTCATTGGTATAATCACTAGCAGTCACTGCTAGCGGCCCGGCGCCTTCGTTCTCGGTTGGTATTTCTAGTTTATTATTGACCGCTTCACCGAGATCCAACAGTCGGTGTTTGTTTACTTATTAATACGTAGCCCAAGTTAATACGTAGCCCAAGGGTGAAAAGTTACAGGCACTTAAAAAACTGTATTTGCTATGCTAGCTGGCCTGAAATTAACACGGTTTTTCGAAAGGATTAGAATGAAATTACTGCATACAATGTTGCGCGTGGGCGACCTGGATAAATCGATTGCCTTTTACACTGACTTACTGGGTATGGAGCTGTTGCGTAAAAAAGATTTTCCAGATGGCCGCTTTACCCTGGCTTTTTTGGGTTATGGGTCGGAAAAAGAAAATACTGTACTTGAGCTCACCCATAATTGGGATACTGCTAGCTATATACACGGTGATGCCTATGGCCACATCGCCATTGGTGTGGATGATGTTTATGCGACCTGCGAGCAAATTAAAAGTCAGGGTGGTGCGGTGGTAAGAGAGGCGGGGCCAATGATGCACGGTCGTACAGTATTAGCCTTTGTCGAAGATCCCGATGGCTATAAAATAGAATTATTGTCTCTCGATCAGGCCTGAAATTATTCGTCTTCCTCATCTATTTCCAGGGGCCGAGCATTGGCCTTTGCGCGTAGCCAGTTAAGACCGTTGAGAATTTTTGGCTTGCCGGCTATTTTGCGCTCAAGCGTAAATTTCCCCGGGTAATCCATCAGCAATAAGCCCATCGCTATGGTCAATAGTCCCTGTCCGGGTATAAAAAGCATGATAAGCCCGCCTAAAAGAAGCACCCAGCCCAAGCAGTTTTTGGCCACTAAGAGTAAGACTCTAAGGATGGGATGGCTTTGTTTTAAGGGTGCGGGCTGACGCTTACGGTGACAGAAGTAGTCGTTGGGAATACGGGCGACCAGCCAGGGTAAGGTTAGTAAACTGATAACAAAAGTGAAGGCCGAAACAACGGCCATTAAGGTAAAAAGAGCCTGGTACTCTGCGAGCCACTCCATCAAGACGTAGTAAGTGAATAGGGCAGCTCAGCGATGCTTACCGCAACTGTTTCGCCATTAAGGACCAAAGAAGATGCATCGGCTTGATCTTCATGTAATACCGCTAACATTTCAGCGCTTTTTTCATCTGCTGACGCGGCCATTAAAACACTGCCTACCAGTTTATTACTTGTACTGTCGTAAATTTCTGTTGCCACCTGTGGTGGCGTTGAAATTTCGAGGATCACACGATATGTACGGCGCTTGAGCTTGCCAAGATATTGCATACGGGCGACGATTTCCTGACCTGTATAACAGCCCTTTTTAAAATTGACCGCTCCTGTTGCCTGTAAATTGAGCATTTGCGGCACAAACTGTTCAGCTGTTTCAGCCTGTACACGAGCTTGTCCGGCACGAATTGATTGTAGTTGCCAGTAAGCTACCCCGATGGGGGTAAAGCTCTGTGCCAGTTTTTGCCAGAGTTGCTGAGCCGAGTCTGCTTTGACGAGGACTAAAAATTGTTGTGGGGAAATGCGTAGCAGTAAACAACTCTCAGTCATGCAAAATTGATTAAGCGTTGTGGGAATATCGTCAAAATGATCCTTGAGTACAGATTCACAATCAGTGCCGCTAACGCCCAGTAGACGATAGTCGTCACAGGCATTACTTAAAGTGGTTTTGAAAAAAGCCGCGTATTTGCCCATATTCTCTATCGTCTTATCGACGAGGGGACGATGCATTACGAGTAGTAGCGAGTCTGTTTCGGGTTCGACCGCATGATAGGAGGTCAGCATTCGACCTTTGGCGTTGCAAATTGCACCGGGTAAAACGCTGTGTTTGTTGAGCTGCTCAGTATCACTGGTACTTTGGCCCTGTAAAAAACGCTTACTGTCTGTACCTTCAAGCGCTAAAACGCCTAAATCGCTGAGATCAGTCAACGTAGCGCTCAACCCCGGATAATTTACGGGTGCCTCGCCAAAAGAGGTGGTCAGGCCCTCAGTTATGGTGGCGCCTTGTTGGATAAGAAAGTTCTGCCAGCTCTTTATGGTGTTGGTATTTTTGGTATCAGCCATTTCTGTTCGCTATTTCGATGGGTAGTTGTTCAGGCTTGCATTATAATACGTCTCGGTGATTCAGTTGTGAATTGCTTCTTCCGGATCAATCAGTGGCTGAATGTACTATGGAAAAAAACCGTCTCTTTTGGGCCAGCCGTCGCGGCATGCTGGAGTTAGATATTATATTGCAGACTTTTCTTGAAAATGCCTATGACGATTTAAAGCCTGCTGAGCAGTCTCTTTATCAGCACTTACTGGGTTGTGAAGACCAGGATTTGTTTGCCTGGCTGATGGGTCGAGAAGAGCCTGAAGACAAAGACACTGCAACGATTATTACCATTATTCGTGACAGCCAGCGTGCACCTGCAAGCTGAGTTCAATTTCAAAGAGTCCGTTGTTGCTCATGGTTTAAGAGTGCAGTGCTTGCAAAACTTGTTTGCAGGGTTGATCGCGGTATTTATTTATTGCCTCGTTAGCGACGTAATTTACATCGGCTTGCTAGAGTTAATTCTGTTACTGGTGCTTTTGCGAGAACGCGAGTCTATAAAGCTCTCTAGTGCCGTCGATTCTCTGGTCGTGCAGAATAAAAGTGTTACGGCCTCAATTAATGGCCAAAAGCATCCTCTATCTGCCTGCGAGCTCGATTATTTCAGCCGTTATCTGGCGCTTGTCAGCTTAACAACAGTGGCGGGGCAGACCTATCGCCGCGTCGTTTTCCCCGATTTATTCGATACGGTTAAATATCGTCAGCTGATCGCCTTATTGAAAGCGGCGCCATTGAGAACTGCACCGACGGATTCAGCAAAGTGACTTGCTTAGCGTCGCTTACTTTGCCCGGTTCAATTTTTACTGACAATAATATCCTGCCCAGCAAAGTTCATCGGTACCAGAATGGTGTCTTTAGCAACGGCAGATAATTGCGGGTGGTCGAGGGTGTAGTGCAAACCTCGGCTCTCTTTGCGTAACATGGCAGAGCGAATAATTAACTCGGCAACCTTGGCGAGATTTCGAAGTTCGAGTAAATCGCGGCTCACTTTATAATTGCTGTAGTACTCCTGAATTTCCCGTTGTAATAAACGCACGCGGTTTTCTGCGCGCTCTAGCCGCTTGCGGGTGCGGACAATACCAACGTAGTCCCACATAAAGCGACGCAGCTCATCCCAGTTGTGGGAGATAACGACATCTTCATCGGAATAGGTAACCCGTGAAGAATCCCACTCTTTGGTGTAACTGGGTTCTGGAATCGTGCCGATACTTTCGCGAATGCTGACAGCGGCCTCTCGGGCAAACACGAGGCATTCTAGTAGGGAGTTGCTGGCCATGCGGTTGGCCCCGTGCAGGCCTGTAAAGGCGCACTCACCAATGGCATAGAGATTATTAAGATCAGTATGCCCCTGTTTATCGGTGACAATACCGCCACAGGTGTAATGAGCGGCGGGCACAATAGGGATGCGCTCGCGAGTGATGTCGATGCCAAATTCCAGACACTGGGCTTTTACCGTGGGAAAGTGGCTGTCGATAAAGTCGGCTGGTTTGTGGCTGATGTCTAAATAGAGGCAGTCGCAACCGAGGCGTTTCATTTCATGGTCAATGGCGCGGGCGACGATATCGCGAGGCGCCAATTCCCCCTTGGGGTGAAAGTCGAACATAAAACGTTTGCCGTCGGGCAATAACAGGTGAGCACCTTCACCGCGCAGAGCTTCGGAGACTAAAAAAGCTTTGGCTTTGGGGTGGAAGAGGCAGGTTGGATGGAACTGATTAAACTCCATGTTGGCAACACGACAACCCCTACGCCATGCTGCAGCAATACCATCGCCACTAGCGCCGTCAGCATTGCTGGTGTAGAGATAAACCTTACTGGCACCTCCCGTGGCTAGAATGACAACCTTTGCCTGAAACAGGCAGACGCGATCGCGTTGGGTATCCAACGCATAGGCACCGTTGCAACGAAAGCTACGCGAGTCGGTATCGGCCTGAGTGGTCAGATCGACAACAACATGTTGCTCGAATACATCAAGTTGGGGTGTGTTCAATACTTTTTCGGCGAGGGTGCTTGACAGGGCTTGCCCAGTGGCGTCGGTACTGTGGAGAATACGCCGATGGCTGTGGCCACCTTCCTGCGTTAAGTGGTAGCCATCATTTTGCTCATTGCGACTAAATTTCATGCCGTTGTTGAT
>JBFHDT010000040.1:0-10952 GCA_041584575.1 Porticoccaceae bacterium | reverse complement strand
TGTTGACCCCACCGAGTTGCAGTCTCTGCTAACTAGCCTCGGCCTGGGTCGCTTGCTGTCGACAACAGAGGTTGAGGATGGGGTGGAAAACTCGACTTATTTTATTGAGGTGGCCTCAGTGTCTGCCACTGAACCTACGACTGGCCCAGTCTCGCGGTTTGTATTGACTCTGCTTGAGGCGGGCAACCGCCAGCAAGCTGAGTTTTCGACGGCACTGGCGCAGCGACTACAGCGGGCGGGGCTAGCCGTGCCTCACTTGCTTAGCGATGCCTCAGGCGCTGCTATTCATCGCCTGTCGGGCAAACCAACATTAATTAGTCAGCGCATTGATGGCGCTCATCCTCAACACGTAACGGCGGCCCATTGCCGGGCAATTGGCGAGTTCCTCGGTGCTATGCATTCGGCGGGTGACGGTTTCCCCCTGCGTCATAACAATTTGCAGGGTTTGCCTTGGGCGAGTGTGACCCTCGACACCCTGTTGCGAGAATTACCCGCTAATGTGCAATTACCAGTGGGTGATCAAGCGCTGTTGCAGGAGCAAATAGAGCGGTATAGAAAGGTCTGTGAGCAGGGTGGCGGACTGCCCGTCGGCCCCATTCATGCTGACCTGTTTCGAGATAACACATTATTTATCGGTGAAGAACTAAAAGCGGTGATCGATTTTAACAGCGCTTGCACTGACTACCTGTTGCTCGATGTGGCCATTGCGGTGAACGACTGGGCCTGCAACAAGCGAGGCGAGCTCGAGCCTACGTTGGTTAAAGCCTTGCTCGATGCCTATCAGCAGGAGCGGCCATTTACCCAGCCAGAGCGCCAAAATTGGCAAGATATGCTGTGCTTTGGTGCAGCGCTGTTTTGGATGTCGCGCTTGGTCACGCGGTATTTAGGTGCTGCTGATTTAACCCGGCGCGAAGATAAAGACCCGAATGAATATCGCCGGAAATTGCAACATCGTTTAATTGGCGTTGCGCCCATTCCTGCTGTGAGTGACTAAGGTTTGTTAATGAGGGTCGGGTATTATTGGCGCGGATGATAAACAGACCGTGAGTTTTTCACCGATATCTGCAATCAATTGAATATAAGCTTGATTGTCGAGGGGGATGTCGGCGCCCAGTGGATCAATTACCGCAATCTTTGCCCCCATCTTGTCAGCGAGTTGTTCAACTCTGCCATGGTTGTGCCGGGGCTCGGCAATAATACAGCGCACCTCGTTTTGGTTTATTAACTGATGGAAATCGCGAGCACCGCTGCTGAGTCCGGTGCTGGTTTTTAGCGCGCCCGACTGATGTAGGCCGAAGGCCTCAGCAAAGTGGCCGAAGGCATCGTGGTCAACAATAAAGTTTTCTTGCTGCAGTGCTTTTAGTTGAGTGGTGGTCGTGGCCGTCGCATCAGTGAGTTGCTGGATGAAAAGCTGCTGGGCCGCGAGTATGTGCTCGCGCTGCTCCGGATAGTGGGCGGCTAGCCAGTTGCCCACTTCGGTGGCGATGACGCGGCCATTGTTCGGGTTCATCCAGATATGCGGATCGCGGTTGTCATCCTGCCCCTCGGAGGTGGCGCTGAACCACTGAATGTCGGGTAGCTCTGCGGCGGTAATCACTTTTTCGGGGCGCAGGGCGGTAACGCTTTTGCTGAGAAAGCCCTCTAGTTCCGGGCCAACCCAAAGTAATAGATCGGCCTGGGTAAGTAGCGCTCGGTCGGCAATGCGCAGTGAATAATGGTGAGGCACTTCGCTGTCGGGCAGCAATTGCCGCACTTCGACGCTGTCACCAGCAACAGCCTCGACGAGCATGGTCATGGGCCGAATGGTGGTGACCACGAGGGGCTTTGCCCATGTTGGAACGGCAATAAGTAGTGCAAATAAAAGAAGTAATGGTTTCACGGTAGGGGTTTCGTCTTTATGTAATGTTATTGCACTAGCAGGTAAGTGTAATAATATAGCAATAATTGCACAGGGTTTGGAGAGGGTTTTGAAAAATGATGAGTAATTCTACCACTGCCTATCAGCAGCATGACCACCGTCGCTGTTTAGAGACAGCATTGGCGCAGGCGAAAAGCCGCTGCATCGCTCGCAAGGCGCGTCTCACCCCTATTCGCGAATCGGTGCTGCACTTGCTGTGGCAGAGCCATCGCCCCCTGGGTGCCTATAAAATTATCGAGCAATTGTCTGCGGCGAGTGGTAAACGGGTACTGCCGCCAACGGTGTATCGCGCCCTCGACTTTCTGCTGGAGCTCGGTTTGATTCACCGCCTGGCGACTCTGAACGCCTACATCGGTTGCCCCTTCCCCGATAGCGCACATAGCGATTATTTTTTGCTCTGCCGTGAGTGCGGCAGTGTCGCTGAGTGTAGCGCTGATAATGTCAATCAAGCCATTGTTTCAACGGCCGAGCGGGCGGGGTTTTTGGTGGAGAGTCAAACCGTTGAGATTCTCGGTTTGTGCACACCCTGTCGTGAAAAAAATCAGATAACGCACAGTGATGTGACTGCACAGCAAGAGGCGGATGAGTAAATGACAGCGCTGATTGAACTGCAGGGGGCGGGTAAGTCGTTTGCTAACAGGACCGTGTTACAGGACGTTAATTTGAGTTTAGTACCCGGGCGTATCGTTACGTTAATTGGCCCCAATGGTGCGGGTAAAACGACGCTGGTTAAAATTGTCCTCGGCTTGCTACAGGCGGACACCGGCCGTGTACAGCGCTCGGCGCAGCTGAGGGTGGGTTATATGCCGCAAAAACTGCACATTGATCCAACCTTGCCGCTACAGGTTGAGCGCTTTTTACAGTTTGCCAATACCGATGATGACGAGTGTTTGGCGGCGCTGGAGCGTGTTGGTATTGCCCATCTCATTAAGCAGCCCGTTAGCGGTCTTTCTGGTGGTGAAATGCAGCGCATGCTGTTGGCCCGAGCGCTGTTGCGTAAACCTAATCTTTTGGTGCTGGATGAGCCGGTTCAAGGAGTGGATGTCACTGGGCAGGAAGCGCTTTATCAGTTGATTGGCGAGCTGCGTGATGAGCTTAATTGCGGGATTTTAATGGTCTCCCACGACCTGCATTTGGTGATGGCGGCGACCGATGAGGTGGTGTGTTTAAACCAGCATGTTTGCTGTCACGGCACGCCGCAGCAGGTGTCGGTTGATCCAGAGTTTGTCGCCCTGTTTGGCGCTAAGACAGCGCTTTATACCCACCACCACGATCATGAGCACGACTTGCATAGCGCGGTTGTCGATTCGCCTGGCAGTTCGTCCTGTCATCACGATTCAGTGTCTCATGGTTCAAAAGGGGGGAGCCCGTACGATGTATGACTTTCTTTATTTGGCCCTATTGGCGGGTCTAGGTGTCGCCATCGTTGCCGGGCCGATGGGTTCGTTGGTGGTCTGGCAGCGCATGGCTTATTTTGGTGAAACCCTGGCCCACGGTGCGCTACTGGGCATCGCTCTGGGCATGTGGTTGGCGTGGAGCAACTCCCTGGCGGTGATTGTCGTTTGTCTGCTGATTGCGACTTTACTGGTTGCCTTTGAGCGCCAGCAACTGTTGGCGACAGATACGGTGCTGGGTATTTTGTCCCACAGCTCGCTGGCCCTCGGTCTGATCGCCCTGACCCTGATACCCGGTGCTCGCACGGATATGGAGGCCCTACTATTTGGCGATATTCTCACCGTAACGGTCGAGGAGGTCATGGTAGTGTGGCTGATGGCTGTCGGGGTGCTCATCGCGCTGTGGAGGCTGTGGCCAGCGCTATTGGCTATTACGGTGCACGAAGATCTGGCCCGGGTGGAAAGGGTGCCGGTCGATCGACTGAAAATGGTGTTGAAGTTACTGTTGGCGCTGGTGGTGGCGATATCGATGAAGGTGGTGGGCGTATTGTTGATTACTGCATTGTTGATTATTCCCGCTGCCACGGCGCGTCATTTCGCTAAAACGCCGGAGCAAATGGCGGGTTTGGCCAGTGTCGTGGCGATGCTGGCTGTCTGCGCCGGTTTGGGGGCATCCTGGTGGGTAAATACTCCCGTGGGCCCCTCCATCGTGGTCAGTGGCAGTTTGTTTTTTGTGGTGGTGTTTCTTGGTTTTGGTCGTAAGGTTTAGGGAAGTCGAAGGTGTCATCTGCTAAGTAGCTGGCGGTGCAATTTTTACCCTGTTGTTTGGCTTCGTACAGGGCAAGATCTGATTGTCTGATGAGCTCGTCAATATCAATAGGCCGGGCGTTAGGTTTATAGGTCGTCGTGCCGATGCTGAGTGCCAGAGACAGTGTCTCGTTGTTAGCGGTAATGGGGTTTTCTTTAAGAATGGCGTGGAGCTTTTCAGCAAAATGCTGGACACCTTTTGTGTCGGTGTCGGGCAGCAACGCGATAATTTCATCTCCGCCGTAGCGGCCAATGAGATCGCTTTCTCTTTTTATCGTATGAATATATTGCCCGATCCGATGTAACACGTTGTCACCAATCTGGTGTCCGTATTTGTCGTTAATGGCTTTAAAGTTATCAAGGTCGATAAATAGCATGGATATTGGTTCGTGTTTTCTTTCAGCAAAACTTAAAAAACTGGTTGCCTGAGAAATAAGAGCGCGCCGGGACATGAGCCCAGTAACAGGGTCATAGGCGGCTAGCACTCTATTGGTGTTTTCGAGCTCAAAAACGCGAAATAGCAGGTTGAAAAAAGGGGTGGCTACCAGAGGTGTGATAATAATTGGAACGACGACGGCCACCGTGGTGTTTGACGGTGGTACATCAATGCCAATGATCGCGTAGACAATATTGGTTAGGGCAAGAGAGGCGATGACGCTGACCAGGGTCACTAAAGTGATGCTTAATACAAGGCCAAGCTGTTCAATTATTTTTCTCATGAGCGGTAATATCAGTGTCGGGTGGGGGGAAGCTCCTGCATTCTTGTCTCCTTGCTTGAATGACGGCCACTAGTTGATCGATTGCATAACCTTCCTGGCAGCATGTAGTGTTTGTTCAATATTTTGCCCGGTGAGTGCTGCGGATATAAAGCCCGCCTCGTAGGCCGCCGGTGCTAGATAAACCCCTTCTGCCAACATACCATGAAAAAACTGATTAAAGCGCTCAGTATTGCAGGCCATTACTTGCTGGTAGTTGCTGACGCTGCTTTCTTCGGTAAAAAACACACCAAACATAGTGCCGATGTGATTGGTGGTGAAGGGGATGCCTGCCGCCGCCGCTTCGGCTTTTAAGCCCGCAACCAGTTGCTCAGCCTTGGCAAATAGGGGTGCGTAAAAGCCCTCTTCATTGATCAGATCGAGAGTGGCGAGACCCGCAGCCATGGCGACCGGGTTACCCGAGAGAGTGCCTGCCTGGTATACCGGTCCGAGGGGGGCAATTTGTTCCATAATCTCGCGCTTGCCGCCAAAGGCACCGACGGGCATGCCGCCGCCGATGACTTTACCCAGCGCAATGAGGTCGGCGTCGATGCCGTAGTGGCCAATAGCCCCTTTCGGGCCAACGCGAAAGCCGGTCATGACTTCGTCAATAATCAGCACACTGCCGTGGTGTGTGCACTCACTGCGCAGGGTTTCCAGAAAACCGGGGAGGGGTGGTATGCAGCTCATATTACCCGCCACCGGTTCGACGATGAGTGCTGCCACCTGGTCGCCAATTTCGGCAAAGGCCGCCTCTACCGCTGCGCTATCATTATAGGGCAGGGTGATAGTGTGGTCGGCCAGTGCTGTGGGCACACCGGGTGAGCTGGGCACGCCAAGCGTCAGCGCGCCGGAACCGGCTTTGACCAGCAGCGAGTCGGAGTGGCCGTGGTAGCAACCCTCGAATTTAATGATTTTGTCGCGGCCGGTGAAACCCCGTGCCAGGCGGATGGCGCTCATCGTCGCCTCGGTGCCGGAGTTAACCATACGCACCATGTCGAGCCCGGGTATGTGGTCGCAGAGTTTATCGGCGAGCTGTGTTTCCAACTCGGTGGGTGCGCCAAAACTTAGCCCCTTGTCGAGTTGCTGTCGAATACTGTCTAAAACTACCGGGTGCCCGTGACCGAGAATCATTGGCCCCCAGGATTGCACATAATCGATATAGCGCTGGTCATCGGCATCGTAAAGATAGGCACCTTTTGCGTGGTCGAAAAAAACCGGGCTGCCACCAACGGCTTTAAAGGCGCGCACCGGTGAATTTACGCCGCCAGGAATGTGCTGTTGGGCGTCGATAAATAACTGTTCTGATCGATTCATAAAAGGCCGCTTGTTTCTGTTGGGGCAGCAGGGTGCTGCCCGAATGTGAGGTGCGTATTATGGGCTGTTGAGCGTGTTGATAAAAGGTCTTGAAGAGTGGGCTTTAGCTGGGCCGTTCGACTTGTTGGGCCCATGCTCGATTGATAATGCGCCACGCGACAAGGGCTGAGAGTACGTTGCCCAGGGCAAAGCCGTAGAACAAGCCATTAATGCCGTAGAGCTGGCCGCCTATGTAAGCGATGGGAATGTTGAGCAGTAATAAGCGTATGAGCGCGGTCGCCAGTGCGACTTTCGGTTGTTTGAGTGCGTTGAGCGAGACCATTACCAATATGGTGACCGCATGAGCACCGTAGGTGGCAGGTATTATCCAGAGGTAGTCGCTGATGATGTTGACGACTTCGGGGTTGTCGCTAAAAGCAGAGCCGATTGAACGGCTGCAGGAGGCGACGATAACCCACACGAGGAGTTGAAAAATAATACTGAAACGAATAGCTGTGTACAGTGCCACGCGTGCCCGTTCAGGCTTGCCGGCACCGATGTTCTGACCAATAAACATTGGTAGGGTCGACGACAGGGCAAAGGCGATGAGCAGACAGAGGGATTCGATGCGAGTACTGACGCCAAACCCCGCCACGGCGGTGGTACCAAAATGGGCGACCATGGCGGTGAGTATGGCGGCGGCCAGCGGTGTCATTAAATTGGCAAAAATAGCGGGGATGCCGATGGTGAGTAATGCCTCCCAGTTGGTGCGCAGAGCCTGCAGCGTATTTTTACTTTTAAGAATCAATTGCTCCTGCACGCCAAGAATATATTCGGATATCAAAAAGGTGATGACCCAGGCAATGGAGGTTGCCAGCGCCGCGCCGCCAATACCCAGGCCCGGCAATGGCCCAAAGCCGAAAATGAGTAGGGGGTCGAGGCCAGCGTTAAGCGTTGCTAGCAGGGCCAGCAAAAAGGCCGATTTGCCAGGGCAGCCGATGGCGCGAAGCGTCGTATTGCTGGTTAGCGTTAGTAGTAACAGAGGGATTATGGGTATCCACAGGGCCATAAAACGCAGCGCCTCATCGAGTACCTCGCCACGGGCACCCAATAAACGAAACAGGCCCGCCACGCTGAAATAAAGGTAGAGTAGTAAGCCGATGCCAATCAGGATGATCAATAGGCGACCATCGGTGATTTGCCGTGCGGCGCGATCAAAGCGATCTTCACCGAGATAGCGTGACACCAGTACCGATGTCGCCATACCTAGCCCAAGGCCGACACTGTTAACCCCATGAGTAATCGGCAGTACAAAACCCAGTGCTGCGAGGGGTGCTGTGCCCAGCCGGCCGACAAAGTAGGCGTCGACAATACCCACTGCCATCAGCGCAATAATGCCACCAATCATCGGTACCGTGAGGCGCAAGAGCGTGCGGGCGATGGGGTCGTTAACAATGGCCTGAGTGCGTTGGCTGGCTTTAGTCTTCAATGAGAGGCTTTAATGTATCTTATTAGGCTGGGCTCGCCATACTACCCGCTTTGTCGTCGTTCTGACTTAAAATGGCAGGAATTTTGTCGGCAGGTAGCGGGCGGCTAAACAAATAGCCTTGGTAGCTATGACAGCTGTGCTGTTTTAGAAAGGTGAGCTGCGCCTGTGTTTCCACCCCTTCGGCAATGATTTGTAAGTCGAGGCTTTTGGCGAGACTAATAATGGCTTTGCAGATGGCGCCGTCTTCTATGTTGGAGGCAGCGTCGCGCACAAAGGTTTGGTCAATTTTAAGAATATCGATAGGGAAATTCTTTAAATAGCTGAGTGATGAATAGCCTGTGCCAAAGTCATCCACAGACAGCTTAATACCCAGTGTTTTTAAGGCGCTCATTACGGTAATACTTTGCCCGGTATTGTGGGTTAACACCCCTTCGGTAATTTCAATCTCTATCAGTTGGCTCTCTATCGCGTGAGCATTCAGGGTTTGTCTCACACAGGGTAACAGTGAGGGAGAGTGCAGGTGGTGGCCGGAGATATTGACCGCGACGGGTAAAACAGGTAATCCCTGCTGGCGCCATTCGGCAAGTTGGCGGCAGACTTCGTTAAGTACCCACTCGCCAATTTCGACGACCAGGTTGTCCTCATCAATGATGGGAATAAAATCTCCTGGGGGGATAAGCCCGTATTCAGGGTGCTGCCAGCGCAGTAGAGCTTCAAAGCCAATAATTTTGTTGGAGTAGCAGTCGGCCTTGGGCTGGTAGTGCAGGAAGAATTGGCTTTTGGCAATGGCATCGGGCAGGGCGACTTCTAGTTTGAAGCGCTGGCGCACGGTTTGTTCCATGTCGTCGGTGAACAGACGAAAAGTGTTGCGGCCGCTCTGCTTGGCCTTGTACATGGCGAGATCGGCATGTTGCAATAAGTTTTCAGCGTTGATTTGGCCATTTTCCGACAAGGCGATACCAATGCTGCTCAACACCGTTAGCTGTTGCTCGCCGAGGTGTACGGGCTCGCGCATAATCTGCAAAATATCCTCAGCCTTGGCGACACCGGACTTACTGCTGATGGCGCCGGACATAACGACAACAAATTCGTCGCCACCCCAGCGGGCGACGAGGTCGACATCTCGGGTTACGGTGTTTAGCCGCTGGGCAATCTCACACAGCAGTGCATCGCCGGTTTTATGGCCCATCGTGTCGTTGATCTTTTTGAATTGATCGAGATCGAGAAACAGTAAAACTACGCTACCGGCTGTTTGCTGGTGAAAGCGAAGACGCTTTTCCAGATTCGTCATAAAGTAGGTGCGGTTGTAGAGGCCAGTCAGTGGATCGCTATAGGCGAGGGATTTGAGTCGATTTTGCAGTTTTATTTGCTGGGTGATATCGCGGATATGCAGGGCATATTCACAGTGGCGGCTGACTCTGTCAGTGGTTTTGGTGATCACCACTTCGGCCGGAAATCGCTCTTTGTCGAGCCGTTGAAGGCGGGTTATATTCCGCCGCTTGAGTATCAGGCCGTCACTGGTGCTAAAACCGTGGGCCAGGCTTTGCAGAGCGGTTTTCTTTTCGCCATCAGACATAAATAGTTCAAAAAAGTTAACACCGAGTACCTGTTTCGCCCCAATGCCAAAACATTTTTCCGCTGAGGGGTTAAAGGCGAGTATTTCGCCCCGGTCATTGATGGTGATAATACTGTCCATGGCGGCATCGAGAATCGCGCCCTTGTAATATTCGCTATTTTTGAAGGCGGCGAAGGATTCATCCCGCTGCTGTATTTCCTGGTTAACACGGTCGATCACGCGGTTGTATTGCTGGGCAATTTGGCCGACTTCGGTGAAAGGTTCCACGGGCACAGGGCTGGAGAAATTGGCAAATTGTTGTTGCTGGCCCATTGATGTGAGCAGGTCGAAGACTTCGGTACTCACCTGATGTTCAGCAATGTTGAGGCCGCTGCGCTCAGCTTCCTCGCTGACCCGCAGTGGGTAATAGCGATTAATAATGGAGAACAACGCAAAGGCTGTAAAAAAGCTAAAAAGTCCGATAATACCGATGCCGAGCAGTTGTGATTGCAGTTGCCCAAAAGTGGATAAGCCGCTTTCTAATACCTCGGGCTTGCCAAAAATAGCTACCGCCAGAGTGCCCCAAATACCGGCGAACAAGTGAACGGGAACAACGCCAATAGCGTCGTCAATTTTTAGATGTTCAAGCCACCGCTCACCGAATAAGGCAATGATGCCACCGGCCAGGCCAATAAGGGCGGCATCACTGGCGCTGACGGCATGGCAGCTGGCTGTGATGGCAACCAGTCCACCGAGGGTACCGTTGATGATATTAGAAACGTCAATATAGTTGTCGGCTTTGTACTTCAGTGCGGTGGCGCCAATACCGCCTAGAAAAGAGGCGATACAAGTGTTGAGTAAAATGGCGGGCACGGCATCATTCCAGGCTAGAGTGCTGCCACCGTTAAAGCCGAACCAGCCAAACCAGATCAACATGGCACCGAGCACGGCCATCGGTAAATTACTGCCGGGGATACGTTGCTTGCCTTGCTCGTAGCGGCCAAAGCGTGGGCCGATCACCAGGAGTGCGGCTAACGCTACCCAGCCGCCGACGGAGTGCACAACTGTTGAGCCTGCGAAGTCGACAAAGCCGCGCAGTTCAAGCCAACCTGTTGGCGTACCAGTGATGGCACTTGCCCAGGCCCAGTGGCCGACTAAAGGATAGATAAAGAGGGCGATAGTAATGGTGCAAACCAGGTAGCCGAGGTAATTCATGCGCTCGGCTACGGCACCGGATACCAGTGTGGCTGCGGTGCCGCAGAACATCATTTGGAAAAGAAAGATGGCAATGAGTGAAGGGTTGGCTTGTCCCCCAAAGAAAAAGTGGCTGCTACCAAACCAGCCAGCAATACTATCGCCGAACATAATGGCGAAGCCAACTGCCCAGAACAGCGTGCCAGAAACGATAAAGTCGCTGATGTTTTTGGCGGCAACATTGATGCTATTTTTGCTTCTCACCAGGCCGCTTTCGAGGCATAGAAAGCCCGCCTGCATAACGAAAACGAGTATGGCCGCTATGGTGATCCAGAGTGTATCGATCATTTTAAATTATAACCGTCTTGGTTCTGGGGCAGATATCCATATCATGTCCTTGATGTTGAGGGGCGGCGTTGATTATTGAAGTCGCGATCAATAGGGTTTAACAACCACGAGAATTACAATCCCAATTAAGAGTAACACTGGCGCTTCATTAAACCAGCGATAAAAAAGGTGGCTACGGGTGTTGAGCCCAGCCTGA
>JBFHDT010000039.1:0-11008 GCA_041584575.1 Porticoccaceae bacterium | reverse complement strand
TTATCCATCATCATACCGTGGGGAACACCCATGTCGTCAGCCGCACGTTCCCAACGTTGGTATTTGGCGGAATGACAACCCATACAGTAGTTAACAAAAAGTTGGGCGCCGTTTTGTAGCGATGCCTGGTTCTCAGGGTCAGCCTCAAACTGGTCACATTGAATGGTGCCGCAATCAAAATTAGACGAGGCACCCACCGCCTTGAGAGGAACAATCACCAGGCCAATAATAATAAGCAGCACACCCAGCGAACGCCATAAACCCATACCACCGTCCATCGTTACCCGCAGGGGTTCAGGTTTAGTTTTTTCCAACACGGTCCAAATCGGCATCGCCAGGAAATAGAGGAAGTAGATAACGGTGCAGACCTGCGCCAGTGCAGTACGGCCAGGTGTCGGTGCCTTCATGCCCAGTATGCCGAGAATGATAAATACCACCGCGAACAAAACGACGGCAACACGACTGATATTTCCTTTATAGCGAATTGACTTAACCGGGCTGCGATCAAGCCAGGGCAGTACAAAGAGAATCGCTACCGCTGCAGCCATCACTAGAAAGCCCATAAACTTATCGGGTACTGCGCGCAGCATCGAGTAGTAAGGCGTGAAATACCAAACCGGTGCGATATGCTCAGGGGTCTTTAGCGGGTTTGCAATCTCAAAGTTAGCGTGCTCAATAAAGTAACCGCCCATTTCTGGCATAAAGAACAGAATGAAGCAGAAGATAAAGAGAAACACCACTATCGGCACCAGATCGTGCACGGTGTAGTAAGGGTGGAAGGGGATACCGTCGAGAGGTATGCCGTTCTCATCTTTATTCTTCTTAATTTCAATACCATCTGGATTGTTCGAACCCACTTCGTGCAGGGCTAAGAGGTGCAAGACCACTAAACCAAGCAGCACGATGGGTACTGCCACTACGTGCAGGGCAAAGAAACGGTTGAGGGTAATCCCTGAAATCAGATAATCACCACGCACCCACTCGACAATGGCATCGCCAATGTAGGGGATGGCACCAAACAGGGAAATAATGACCTGTGCGCCCCAATAGGACATTTGCCCCCATGGCAGAACGTAACCGAGGAAGGCTTCGGCCATCAGCGCCAGATAGATCGCCATACCAAACAGCCATACCAGCTCGCGTGGTGCCTTATAGGAGCCATAGAGCAAGCCGCGGAACATATGCAGATAGACAACAATAAAGAATGCCGAGGCACCGGTGGAATGCATGTAGCGGAGAATCCAGCCGTAATCGACATCGCGCATGATGTATTCAACCGAGGCAAAAGCGCCGTCAGATGAAGGTTCAAAACTCATGGTCAACCAAATGCCGGTGAGCAGCTGGTTAACGAGTACTAGTAAAGACAATACGCCAAAAAAGTACCAGAAATTAAAATTTTTCGGCGCGTAGTACTTACCCATATGGGTGTTCCAGGCACGCTGCACTGGTAGACGGTCATCAAGCCAGTTCCATAAAAATTGGATGAATTTCATTATGCGCTCTCCTCGTCAACACCGATCACCACGACATTTTCACTTTCATAGCTGTGGGGCGGCACTACAAGGTTGAGGGGTGCGGGCACGCCCTGATAGACACGCCCAGCGAGATCAAACTTTGAACCGTGACAAGGACAGAAAAAACCACCCAGCCATTCGTCACCGCCAAGATCAGTAGCACCGACATCAGGGCGATACATAGGGGCACACCCCAGGTGGGTACACAAACCGACCATAATCAGGTATTCAGGGTTCGACGCTCTATTTACTGGGTCGACATAAGTGGGCTGATCTGACTTTTCAGATTTGGGGTCACGTAACTTATCAGTCAATTTAGCCAGCGAATCGAGAGCTTGCTGAGTACGGCGAATAATATAGACCGGCTGCCCACGCCACTCTTCAACGACCATTTGGCCCGATTCAATTCGACTAATATTAATTCGCACCGGCGCACCGGCCGCTTTTGCTTTCGCACTTGGAAACCAGGAACCGACAAATGGCACCATAGCTCCTACTGCCCCTACCGCACCAACAGCGCAGGTAGTTGCAGTCAAAAAGCGGCGACGCCCCTGATTGACACCCTCATTGCTCATATGAGCTCCCCTTAAAAGGCAGAATAATAAAGATTGGCTGCATTCATTGCAGCTGATGAAACCTGTACCCACGCACAGATAAAAATGGCGAGTAATAGTAATGAAAAGCATAGGGGTTTACAAGGCAAGACCACGACCAACCCAGCTAACCCCATGTTTTAAAACAAAAAAAACCCAACATAAAGTCGGGCTTTTTTACAAAACGACCAGTAGTTATCGTTTCGAGAACTGAGGACGCTTACGTGCTTTATGTAGACCCACTTTCTTACGCTCTACCGCTCTCGCATCTCGGGTCAAAAACCCAGCCTGACGCAGTGGCGTACGTAGCGTTTCGTCGTAAGCAAGCAGCGCACGAGACAGACCGTGGCGAATTGCACCAGCCTGACCAAAGCTACCACCACCGCTAACCGTGATTTTCAAGTCGAACTTATCGACCGCTTCGACTAGCTCTAGAGGCTGACGCACAATCATACGCGCCACTTCTCGACCAAAATACTGATCCAGCGTGCGGTCATTCACTGTTACATTACCGCTACCGCTAGTGATAAAAACTCGAGCCGCCGACGTTTTTCGTCGTCCTGTACCGTAATAAGTTTCAGCCATTGTCATGCGTCCCGTTAAATATTCAGTGCTTGCGGTTGTTGTGCTGCGTGAGGATGTGCATCCCCAGCGTACACTTTCAACTTGCCGTACATTGCTCGGCCCAGCGGCCCCTTGGGCAACATGCCCTTTACCGCCTTCTCAAGTGCGCGCTCAGGCGCCTTGTCGATCAATTTTTCGAAGCTAATTGACTTGATGCCACCGGGGAAGCCTGTGTGGTGATAATATTTCTTGTCAGTTGCTTTTTTACCCGTAACACGTACCTTTTCGGCATTGACGACAACAATGTAATCGCCAGTATCAACATGGGGGGTATATTCAGGCTTGTGCTTGCCGCGCAGGCGCATTGCAATGTCACTAGCCAGTCGGCCCAGCGTTTTATCGGCGGCGTCGACGACATACCAATCGTGCTGAACTGTTTCGGGTTTGGCGCTAAATGTTTTCATTGAATCGTTACCTGAAATCAGGTGGCTCCCAGAAAAGAGCGCGAATTCTACCGATGCCCGAGAGGAAGTTCAAGCAGAGATTGTCTATTTAACAGAGAAACCTTTGCTAAATTCAATCGCACTCATGGCCGGTGAGCTCGAGCCAGATAATCGTGAGACTGCATTTCCAACAAACGACTCAGAGTCCGCTCAAATTCAAAGGCCAAATTCCCGCCACCGTACAAACCTTCTAAAGGCACCGCGACCGACATAGCCAACTTCACATTGCGATCGTAAAATTCATCAATCAAGCTAATAAAACGTCGCGCCTGATCCTCGCTATCACGACCCAACTGAGGTACATCGCTAATTAACACAGCGTGAAACTCTCGCGCCAACTCAATATAATCATTTTGGCTGCGTGGCCCATCGCACAATGCCATAAAGTCAAACCAGGCGACATCTTCACCGACAAAACGACAGGCAATATCGCGCCCCTCCACTTCCAGGGCAACTTCTTCACGTACTTCATCCCGCGCTGGCACCAGGCTATCAAATGTACTGTGCAGGGAGATCTCGGCCTGTTCATCCAGCGGCGAGTGGTAGAGCTCCGCCTGCTCCAGGGCTCGCAGCCGGTAATCGGTGCCGCTATCGACATTCACCACTTCGCAATGCTGCTTGACCAGAGCAATAGCCGGTAAAAATCGCTGACGCTGCAGGCCATTGGTGTAAAGATTGTCGGGCACGATATTAGACGTTGCTATTAACGTGACACCCTGGGCAAAGAGCAACTCCATTAAACCGCCCAATATCATCGCATCAGTGATATCAGAGACGAAAAACTCATCAAAGCAAATCACTCGTGCCTCTCTCGCAATACCTGCTGCCACCTTTTCCAGTGGATTTTTCACACCGTTATATTTGACTAAATCACGATGTACGCGGCGCATAAAGCGATGAAAGTGCACGCGCATTTTCTGCTCAAAAGGTAGACTCTCGTAAAAATTATCCATCAGGTAGGTTTTACCCCGCCCCACGCCACCCCAAAAATACAAACCTTTAACGGGCGCCTGGCGCGGCTGGCGGCCTCTCAGACGATCAAGCAGTCCGACCTTTACCTCGCCTGCGGTCGTTAATTGCTCATAGACAGACTGAAGTTTTTCCACGGCCAGTCGCTGCGCTGTATCGGCAACGAAACCATCCTGTAGCAAATCTTTTTCATAACGTTGTAAGGGCGAAGAAGACATCGATTAAGAACTGACTGTAGTTAAAGACGATAGAAGTGCAAGGCGATATGCCTTAAGCGCGGTCACTCTACTCGTGCCGTGCAACGTGCGCAAGCGGTGCACAGGCATCTACAGCGATGCTAATACAGTATTCAATTGCGCGCTCAGCTTTTCACGCAGGTTGTTCAACTGGCCATGGAAGAAGTGGCTTGCCTCAGGGATAACGATCGTCTCGACGGAGCAATCGAGCGATTCCAGCCAGGTAAGCACCACTTCAACCTCCACAAGCTCATCCCGCCCGCCGAGCACCAATGTTACCGGGCAAGCAAAGACGCCCTGCGGTGCATAGCTATAACGCGTCACTGGTGGCGCAACAACAATCATATGCGCCACCGGCATACGCTCGCTGGCAGCGGCGACAACAGCCGAGCCAAAGGAAAAACCTGCCAACAACAACTGGCTCTTGGGGTACTGTGCCAGCAGCCATTCGCTGACTCTACAAAGATCATCCACCTCCCCCCGCGCCTCATCGTGCTCACCCTCGCTGGCACCCACCCCACGAAAATTAAATCGCAGCGAGGTAATACCCAGCTCACGATAGATTCTCACTAGCGTCGACACTACTTTATTGTCCATCGTCCCGCCATACAGCGGATGAGGGTGGCAGATCACCGCCACATAAGCACTGGCACTAAAAGGGGCTCCCGCCTTGCCTTCTTCAAGCTGAGCTTCAATTTTACCCGCCGTTCCGTCAATGGTGACTTGCGTTTGCTTGCTCATTATTTTCAACTCAGCCTTTATCTATTTAATTAAACAACAATCTTTCACTCTTTCCAGCTGGACGATAATAAATATTCATCGCCCAGCTATTCAACCTGCGAGCTGTTCAAGATAGAATCTCCATCCATTCGAACTCACAAAAGGAAGTAACAGCGTGCCCACAGACCCCATCATTATTGCATTGGTTAGTCTCGTCATCGGTCTCGTCATCGGCACCCTCATTGGCCGCGTTCTCTCTAGCACCACCAAACAGCGCCGCACACTGACCGAAGAACTACGAAAAAAAGACGATGAACTAAAAACATATCAGCACAAGGTGACAGAGCATTTCATGACCACCTCCGAGCTGATTAACAATCTGACTCAAAGCTATAAAGAAGTGCACCAACATCTGGCCGATAGCGCCATGACACTGACCAACCCCGAAGTCAGCAATAAGTTACTAGAGGCCGCTTCCGGCAACCTGGGCATCGCTCACACCACCGCTAGCAGCACCATAGACAGCCCTCAACCGCCGAAAGATTACACCCCCGATATTAACGGCGTACTCGATGAAAGTTATGGCCTACAGAAAAACAAGACTAACGCAACAACAGAAGCCACAGAAGAAGCGGCCGACAGCGAAGAAGATCCGACCACCAAGGTCGTCTAACTTCAGGCTCGGATAACGCACATAAAAAAGCCAGGGTATTACTCCGGCTTTTTTATGTGTGAATGAAGAGCTAAGCCGCGGAGTGACCCGACAGTTTCACCTCAACATTGTCTTCATCGCTCAAACCGGCGTAGTACTTACGCAAAACGTCCAGCACTTCAGGGCGAGAAAAGTTTTCTTCAACCTCTCCACCTTCCGACAAAGCCTTACGCAGTTTAGTACCCGACACGAGTACGCGATCATCGGCGCCGTGAGGGCACGTGCGCATTGACGCCATAGTTTCGCAGCGATTACACCAGAAGGTCCAGTCGATTTTCAGCGGCACAGTTTCCATCGCGCCTTTGGGGATATCATCAAAAATATGATGGGCATCAAAGGGCCCATAGTAGTCGCCAACACCCGCGTGATCGCGACCAACAATCAAATGTGTACAACCGTAATTTTGGCGAAACAAGGCGTGTAGTAGCGCTTCGCGAGGGCCAGCGTAGCGCATATCCAGGGGGTAGCCCGACTGCACGACGGTGTTATCGACAAAATATTCATTGATCAACGTACCGATCGCCTCCTGGCGCACTTCAGCGGGAATATCTCCCGGCTTCAGCTTACCCAGCAACGAGTGAACCATCACACCATCACAGATTTCGATGGCGATTTTCGCCAGATATTCGTGGGAGCGATGCATAGGGTTGCGGGTTTGAAAGGCGGCAATGGTCGACCAGCCTTTGGCTGCAAACAACTCGCGAGTCTGGGTCGGCGTCATATAGACCCCTTCGTACTTGCTCGGAAAATCACCCTGGGAGAAAACTTCAACCTTGCCCGCCAAGTTAACATCACCCTGGCTCATCACCATAGCAACACCAGGATGGGCTGGATCGATGGTGGTAAACACCTGCTGACACTCGTGGGCTTTATCGATGCTGTACTTTTCAGAGATGGTTAGCAAACCCATCAACTCATCGGTTTCGCCGTCTACCAGGGCGACTTCGGTGCCCAGCGCTAACTCATCGGCCTGCACCTGGTCGACTGACAGAGTGATAGGAATCGGCCAGAATAGACCGTTGGCCATGTGCATGTTATCGCACACGCCCTGCCAGTCCGCCTGCCCCATAAAACCCTCAAGGGGTGTAAAACCGCCGATACCCAACATTATCAAATCGCCCACTTCACGGGAGGCCAAAATCACTTTGGGCAGGGTTTGCGCCCGCGCCTTCGCCGTTGCCAGCGCCTCACCTTCCAACAATAGCGGTAGTAAGACATCACTGCCGTGGGGTTTAACAAGACCACTCATATTTACACTCCATTAAAAACGAATAACTGCAATTTTTCGCACCGTACCACCTGCCCTGGCAAGGCCAGAAAATTATTGCTCGCCGACTTTAGGGGATCACAGGCAGGGGCGTTACTAGGTGTGCCATAATACCATCAACAATTGAGAAACTATCAGCGGATCTTAGACCTTGCGACTATTACGATATTTCGGCTGGCCAGCCCTGTTTGGCCTCATCATCGCGGCTATCGTTACTGCATTCTTCCCGCAATTTATTAGCAACGGCTCCCCTGCAACGCAAAACCTAATCTCTCAAGCCATCGTTCCGCCACCCACGGCGAATCATGTAAGCTCCTACGCGACGGCTGTGCGCAAAGCTGCACCCTCGGTGGTGAATATATACACCCGTACTCGATTCAGCCACCCCCTGGCTGACGACCCGGTTTTTCAGCGCTTTATTGGCGGCAGTAATATGCCGCAAAGACAGCGCATGGAATCCTCTCTCGGCTCAGGAGTGATTGTCGACGAGCGAGGCTTTATCCTCACCAACAACCATGTGGTCGCGGATGCCGAAGAAATCGTCGCCCTACTTTATGATGGCCGCGAGGCCCGAGCCAGTGTTGTCGGCACGGACAAAGACTCCGACCTGGCGGTACTAAAGATTGATCTCGACCAGCTCAGCGCCATCCCCCGCGCCAACCTGGACAACCAAACCAGAGCTGAAGTTGGCGATATTGTACTGGCCATCGGCAATCCCTTCGGCATCGGCCAATCGGTGTCCCAGGGCATTATTAGCGCCACCGGACGCAGCGGCCTGAGCTTAAATCGCTACGAAAATTACCTGCAAACCGATGCCGCCATCAACCCTGGCAATTCCGGTGGCGCGTTGATCGACGCCTACGGCAATCTCGTCGGCATCAACTCTGCCACACTGAATGAAACCTCTTTTGTCGGCATCGGCTTTGCCATCCCCACCGAGATGGCCATTAAAGTACTCGATGACATTATTACCCACGGCCGAGTGATTCGTGGCTGGCTGGGTGTCGAGGTACAGCGCTTAGCGCCTCGAATCGCAGATCAGCTGGAGCTATCCCCTCCCTCGGCACTCATTATCACCGCTGTACCCATCTACGGTCCGGCGTATAACAGCGGCCTGCAACCCGGCGATATCATCACCCATATCAACGGCCAGGCGGTCAGCGATGGCTCCAGCGAGATTAACCTGATTGCCGATTTGGCACCGGGTGACCCCATAGAGCTACGGATTATTCGTAAAAATATCTGGTTGACGATTAAGGCTATCGCGGGGATTCGTCCAGAAAGCTAACAGGGGATTAACACGCAGCCCCATCAGATTCAGAGAATAATCTCTTCCAGGGCTGCGAGCAGCAAAGTCATTTGTTGCGGCGTACCGACAGTAATACGTAGAAATTGCGCGATACGCTCAGCACCAAAGTGACGTACAACAATATTGCGCTCTCGTAGAGCCGACATTAAAGACTCACCACTGTGGTCGAGGTGGCGTGCCAGGACGAAATTCGCGGCCGAGGGAATCACCTCAAACCCCAATGTTTCAAGCGCTTCGACCAGCGCCACACGACTAGCAATCACGGCTTCACAGGTCTGCTTGAAATAGTCTTCATCGGCAAACGCAGCAACGCCGCCAGCAATGGCTAACCGGCTCACCGGGTAGGAGTTAAAGCTATTTTTAATGCGCTCAAGGGCTTCGATTAACTCTGGGTGGCCAATGGCAAAACCCAGCCTCAGGCCCGCCAGCGAGCGCGACTTCGACAGCGTTTGAATCACCAGCAAATTATCAAACTCTTCAACCAGCGCAATGGCACTGTCACCACCAAAATCAATATAAGCCTCATCCACACAAACGACGGAATCACGGTTGCGACGCAGTAATGAGGCGATGCTATCGAGAGACAACAGGCGGCCGGTTGGCGCATTGGGGTTGGGGAAGATAATCCCTCCATTGGGCACAAGGTAATCATCCACCTCGATTTGAAAATTGTCAGTAAGCGGAATTTTACACCCTTCAATTTCGTATAAACCACAATAGACCGGATAAAAACTATAGGTAATATCGGGAAACAACAGGGGCTTGCCGTGGCGAAACAGGCCATTAAAGGCGTGGGCCAGCACCTCATCCGAGCCATTGCCGACAAAGACCTGTTTAACATCAACGTTGTGATAGCTGGCAATGGCCTGCTTTAAACGGTCGGCATTGGGTGGCGGATAAAGCCGCAGTTCGTCGCCCAACTCGGCCTTAATAGCCTCCCTAACCTGTGGCGAGGGGCCGTAGGGATTTTCATTCGTATTGAGCTTAACCAGATTGTCGATACGCGGCTGCTCACCCGGCACATAGGGCTCGAGCTCGCTGACAAAATCACTCCACAGACGCCGGGTCATCGTTTCACCACTTATTTAACGAGTTTGCTTGATTAAACACACAGACCTACCACGGGCAACAAACCCAGACACTTAACGCCGATAGTCGGCGGAACGCGCATGGGCCTCGAGAGATTCACAGCGTGCCAAGACGCCGGCCGTGTCGGCCAACTTTGCTGCACCCTCTGGCGAACAGCCAATAATTGATGTGCGTTTCTGGAAATCGTACACCCCCAGCGGCGATGAAAAGCGCGCCGTGGTTGAGGTCGGCAAGACATGGTTGGGGCCCGCACAATAATCACCCAATGCCTCGGGCGTGTGACGGCCCAGAAATACTGCGCCGGCATGGCGAATCTCGTCGAGCATGGCCTCGGGGTCGGCTACTGATAGCTCCAAATGTTCCGGTGCAATGCGGTTGATAATACGCACTGCTTCATCGAGATTGGCGACCTTAATTAAAGCGCCGCGGCCATTAATCGACGCTTTGATAATCTCACGCCGGGGCATCTCAGCCAGTAATTTCTTCATGCTCGCCAATACAGCCTGCAAAAATTCGGCATCGGGGCTAATTAAAATCGACTGAGCCTGCTCATCGTGTTCGGCCTGAGAGAACAGATCCATAGCGATCCAGTCGGGCGATGTTTGTCCATCACAAACCACCAAAATTTCAGACGGTCCAGCGACCATATCGAGGCCCACTTCACCAAACACGGCTTTCTTTGCAGTAGCGACATAAATATTGCCGGGGCCAACCACCTTATCGACCTTGGGAATAGATTGCGTGCCGTAGGCCAGTGCCGCAACAGCCTGGGCGCCACCCACGGTAAAGACACGATCGACACCTGCAATGGCGGCGGCGGCCAGCACAGCCGGGTTCAAGTCACTATCGGGGGCCGGCACCACCATAACAATTTCATCGACACCAGCCACTTTTGCCGGCAGGGCATTCATTAAAACCGACGAAGGATAGCTCGCCTTGCCACCGGGCACATAAATACCGACCCGCTGTAGAGGTGTAATTTTCTGCCCGAGTACAGTGCCATCTGCTTCACAGTACTGCCAGGAGTCCTGTTTTTGGTGCTGATGGTAACTGCGAATCCGTTGGGCAGCCGTTTCTAAAGCCTCGCGCTGTTCGGCGGGCAAGCTCAGTAGTGCTTCCTGTAACGCCTCCTTACCAACCTCCAGTTCGGCAATAGAGACGACATCGCGGCGATCAAAGCGACGCGTGTAGTCGAGCACCGCCTTGTCGCCCTCGCTACGCACGGCGGCGATAATTTCACCAACGACGGTAACAACATCACCTTCAAACTCCGGCTGCCAGGCGAGTAATTGCTCAAGTCGGGCATCGAAAGCTTCGTCGCTAGCATTTAACAGTAATGGCTGGAGTTCACTCACGCGCTGACGGCCTCGCTTTCTCTTTGCGCCCGGGCTGCAACCAAGGATGAAAAACCCTCAAGCAAGGGTTGAATCAGCTTGTGCTTGATTTTCAGCGCTCCCTTATTGACGATCAAGCGTGAGCTAACAACATCAATCAATTCACGCGGTTCAAGGCCATTCGCCTTCAAAGTATTA
>JBFHDT010000038.1:0-11098 GCA_041584575.1 Porticoccaceae bacterium | reverse complement strand
CATGTCAACATCACCATGTGCAAGGCGAAGGCGAATGGCAACTATATGAATTCGATGATGGCGCTGCGCGAGGCCCTGCAAAACGGCTACGACGAAGCTCTGTTGCTCGATGTCGATGGCTATGTTGCCGAGGGTAGTGGTGAAAATATTTTTATCGTCCGTGACGGCATTCTCTACACCCCCGAGCTGACCTCCTGCCTCGACGGTATTACCCGTGGCAGTGTGATTCAAATGGCCCAGGAACGCGGGTACGAGGTGCGCGAAAAGCGTATTACTCGCGACGAAGTTTACATTGCTGACGAGGCTTTCTTTACGGGTACTGCGGCTGAAGTGTTGCCGATTCGTGAGCTCGATAATCGCGAGATTGGTTGTGGCTCGCGTGGGCCAATTACTGCCGAGCTACAAACCGCTTACTTTGATGCTGTGCGTGGACGCAATGACGAGCACCCCGAGTGGTTGGCGCCGATCGACGCTTAAACAGCTTTCTTAACCCTCGCCTTAATAGAGATACGCTAATTAACAGCACAAATATCCTCGTTGTCGGCCCTTCGTGGGTCGGCGATATGGTCATGGCGCAAACGCTATTTACCAGCCTGAAACAACGTGACCCCAGTTGCACTATTTACGTGCTGGCCCCTGCCTGGAGCCGACCACTGCTCGAGCGTATGCCCGAGGTGAGTGGTGCCATTGCCATGCCAGTTGGCCACGGTGAGTTGGCTCTCACCAAGCGCTGGGCGCTGGCTCAACAGCTGGGCAAGCGGGCTTACGATGAGGCTTATGTGCTGCCCAATTCCCTCAAGTCGGCCTTAATTCCCGCCTTTGCAGGTATTCCTCGGCGTATCGGTTGGCGCGGTGAAATGCGTTTTGGGCTGCTCAACGATATTCGTTTACTCGATAAGCAGCGCTACCCGCTGATGATTGAGCGCTTTATCGCACTGGCTTATCCCGAGGGCAAAGCCCTGCCTACTGAACTGCCGCGCCCTCATCTCGAAGTGGACGAGGCGGCTTTGGCAGCACTACGAGATAAGTTTGCTATCGACCTGACACGGCCAGTATTGGCGCTGTGCCCCGGTGCTGAATTTGGCCCTGCCAAACGCTGGCCCGAAAAGCATTATCAACAGGTTGCCCAAACCATGCTCGACCGTGGTTGGCAGGTTTGGTTAATGGGTTCGGCGAGCGATGCCGAAGTTGGCGAGAGTATTGCGACATCGGTAATAGGTGAAAATACCACGCATATTCGCAATCTGGCCGGGCAAACCGAATTGTCTGAGGCGATAGATTTGCTCTCAATGGCCACGGCAGTTGTCAGTAATGACTCGGGTTTAATGCACATTAGTGCCGCTCTGGGTCGCCCTCTGGTGGTGGTATATGGTTCCACCTCGCCAGGCTTTACACCCCCTTTGGGTGATTGTGTTGAGGTGTTATCGGTACCGGTTGATTGCGGCCCCTGTTTTCAGCGTGAGTGCCCGCGAGGCGATATGAAATGTTTGGTAGAGCTTGAACCACAGCGAGTCATTGCAGCGCTGGACAGGCTGGTCGATACTGACTCGCCAGCCCCAGCCTGATAAATGGGCGCCATCCATGGTTTACCTCCCTTGCAATTAGCATTCGCGCTCTACAAATATTTCCCCTTCGGTGGATTGCAACGCAATATGTTGGCGATGGCACTTGAGGCTATTACACGGGGTCATCGCGTCACTATTTATTGCAGTGATTGGCAGGGTGACTGTCCGGCGGAAATTGATCTGCAAATAATTCCTGCCCGGGGCTGGGGTAATGCGGCGCGTATGCAAAACTTTGCCGACGATTTACGCTCGACATTAACAGCTCACGATTTACTGGTCGGCTTTAATAAGTGGCCGGGACTCGATCTGTATTATGCGGCCGACTCCTGTTTTGCCTACAAAGCGCACTATGAAAGAGGTTTTTTCTATCGCCTTGCACCCAGAACCAAAGTCTATTTAAAACTTGAAAAAGCCGTATTTGGGGACGCTTTGAAGACCCAAATTCTTGAAGTTTCTCGTCCCGAGCGCGAGCGCTTTGTACAGTGCTACGGTACCCCAGAAACTCGTTTTAATACCTTGCCACCCGGTATTGCCACGAATCGAGTGGCACCCAGTAATTGGCGTGAAATACGCAGCGAAAATCGCAAGCAATTGGGTTTAGAGGCAGAACAAAAATGTTTTCTAGCCCTCGGTTCCGGTTATAAAACCAAAGGCCTGGATCGTAGTATTAGCGCATTGCACACACTGTGTGAGCAGGGGGTGGATGGTATATTGCTGGTGGTGGGCGAAGACAAACGCGAACAATTTGTGCGCCAGGCGCAAAAACTCGATTTACAGGAGCGCGTGCGCTTCCTCGGGGGTCGCGATGATGTGCCGAATTTATTACAGGCGGCAGACGTGCTGTTACATCCGGCCTACAAAGAAAATACTGGCAATGCTTTACTCGAAGCCATGATTGCCGGTTTACCCGTGGTGGCCAGCGATGTCTGTGGTTATGCCCACTATGTGCGTGATGCGCAAATGGGCTCAGTGATTGCCAGTCCTTTTGACAGTGATGCATATGTTGTGGCAATTCAAGAAGCCCTCGCTATATCGGGCGAGCAATGGCATAGCAAAGGTGAGCGTTTTGCCGCAACGAGTGATGTTTACAGCCGCCCCCAGGTCGCGGTCGATATTATGGAAAAAATTGCCGATGAAAAGGGCGCAAAGCAGTGACTGAGTTAATACTTCGCGGCGAGTTGCAGGATCTTTGGCGCGATAAAGATGTATTTGCTTTATTGCAATCGATGAATGGCGAGGTAATTCGCGATAAAGAGGGACGGCAAACCCTGAGGTTTCAGCTGGCGGGAAAAACCTATTATCGCAAGCTGCACACCGGCATTGGCTGGCGGGAAATTATTAAAAACTTCCTGCAATTAAAAATGCCCGTCACTGGCGCCTTGAACGAATGGCTGGCAATAAACCGCGTTCACGAGCTGGGCCTCGATTCCCTAAATGCCCTTGCCTATGGTTGTAGGGGTAGCAATCCCGCTAAAAAGCTGTCTTTTCTAGTGACTGAGGAATTAAATAACACGCTGAGCTTGGCGCAATACGCAGAGCAGTGGCCTTCTATGCCACCCCCACCTAAGGAGCGTAGAGCTTTAATTCGCAAAGTGGCAACCATAGCGCGAACCATTCACGGTGCGGGTATCAATCATCGCGATTTATATATTTGCCACTTTCTACTCGACTTGTCATTTAAGCCGGGTGTCGAGGGCCAAGACCCCCGTCTGTTTTTGGTCGATTTGCACCGTGCACAAATGCGGGCGACCGTACCACGCCGATGGCTGGTAAAAGACATTGCCAGTATTTATTTTTCATCCCTCGATATTGGTTTGACAAAGAAAGATGTTTATCTTTTTTTGCAGGTCTATTTCAATATGCCCCTGCGTGAAATTCTTAATCGTCATGAGCCGCTGCTTAATAGCGTAACAAAGCGTGCAATACAGCTTTACCGTAGGGACTTTAAGCGTCTGCCAGAGCTGCCTTTTTAAATAATCAATTGAAGGTTAAGACATGTCTATCTATCGAAAAGTAATACGCCCTTTGTTGCACAAAATTAAACGCTTTAGAAACTTTTTTAGGGATTTTTTGGTGGTGATTGCCCGTGGTTGGGATTTTCGTTTGCTGACCTCCTGTGATATGAATATTGCTAAAATTCCAAAAACAACGATATTTTGGCACCCTGTTGGAATTGTGATCGGCAGTAAAGTGAAAATTGGCGAGCATTGTAATATTCGCCATAACGTGTCCATCGGCAATCTTAATGATGGCTATCCCGTGATTGGTGACAGAGTGCAGATTGGCCCTGGGGTGATTATTCTTGGTGGTTTGACAATTGGCGATGACGCAATTATTGGTGCAGGGGCAACAGTTTTAAAAGATGTGCCGGCAAAAACGATTTATGCCTCAAAATTTGAAGTTCATATGAGGCCGATTGAAAAATAATTAATGTATAGTGATTTAATCGCTGAGGTTTAATTCAATTTTTTTTCTTTCTATATAGTCCTGTGGGTCGGAGTTTATTTTTTTCTCAAAGGCGCGCATATCTTTCTCAATATGACGTTTTAGGCTCTTCGTCGAGCGATGGACAATCAATGAGTCGAGATCGATCAGCACTAGTTTTCCATGGTCGTAAATAATATTAGAGTTTTTTATGTCGCCGTGAGTGATACCCTTCGAGTGAAGATCGCAAAGGAATTTGTGTACCAGATCTACGATTTCTGGCCAGTCAGTAATAGGGATAAGTTTGTCGAGAAGTAAATAGTGCAGAATAGGCTCTGGACAAAATTCGTTGAATAAATAAGAACGTATCACTCTTCCTTGATGGTAAACGTCGAAATAACCCAATGCCGTTGGTGTGGCAATTTTCATCGCTTGCAGCAAGTAGGTTTCACGCCATACTCGCCTGGCACGAGAGCCTCCCAGTGTGTATTTCAGTGAGTTTAAAAACCCCTGATTATTGTAGCGTTTGATAATAACATCGCGACCCGCGACATTTACTTTGGAAACCGTGGTTGCCCGGTCTGTTTTGATAATAGTGCCGCTTTCAAGTAGCGCATCAATGTCGTGAATAACGCTTGCCGTCGCGTTTTTGTAGAAATCTCGGTGCATCATGCCCTTGATGCGAAAGGGGGGGTGAATACTCGTCGAATTAATCGCTTCAAATAGCACAACATCATTAAATTGCTGTTCTACAATGGCTCGATGTTTTTTATGCTCGCTTGCTATAGCCATAGATCAGCGGCTCCTATCTTTTTTTTGTCGAGCATAATTTTAAGCCGTTTACGAGTCTTGTTGATAACTTTACAGAGCAAACCTTTGTCGGTTTTCCCATAGCAATGTGCCGAATAATGATTAAAAAAACGTTGTCGGTCAGTTTTGGAAATAACGGGGCTAAGCAAGAGGTTTAGCTGAACCAGGTTTTTAATACGGATGCTATCCGGCAATTTTTTGTACTGTCGCGTTCGTTCATTGTCGAGAAAGGAAAATTGCCAACCCTCGTTTTTCTGGCACATGACATTGCCCGCACGCAGATCGCCGTGACCGATGTTTTCCTTATGCATGCGGGCGATGGTCGCGGCAAGTTGTTCGATAAAAGCTCTCTTCTGTGAGCTTGAACACTCCCTGAGTTGCGCGACGGTTGTGTAAAGGTCGTCGTAATCGATGAGAGCCGCACTGAGGGTGAAAAAACTATCCTTGAAGAATAGCCGTTGTCGCCATCCTGTGAGAAGAGTGGAAGGTGTGCCAAAATCGAGAGATTGAAGTAGTAGCTCGGCTTCAAAGGCTTTAATGGCGCGGCTTTTACTAAACTGCTGCTTGATAGCATCGCGGAGGGATTTGAAATCCATAGCTTTGTAATAGACAGAAAGATTTTCCCCACTGTTGTTAAGTCCCGCTTTGCAGACATGGGAATATTGTGACGATGTTATCTCCTGCCGTTCGTCAAGCCAATGGACTATTGGTGGCACGGTGCCCCCTGCAGAAAAGTCTTCGATTTTGTGCAGTGCTTTATTTCGATAAGTGCGCCACGGCCCATCGCGCTCAAATATAAAGTCTGGATACTGGTCGGGCATTAGGGTTTTCCGTACAGGCTTGGCAATGTTAATTTGCTGGTTTTAATGACGATTACCTGAGCCAACCTAAAGGTCCAATGTGGGTAGTTGATAGATATTAACTGATTGACCCCGGCTATTCTGGAAAGTTTTCAAGCGGTATTTATTGAGGTTTTGCGCTAAAGGTTCCGAGTCATTTTTGGATTTTCCCCAGTAGAATACAGCATATTGGTAACCCTCGCGTAACAAGCTCTCAAGGTCTATGTATTGTTCTTTAAAACTGTCGTTGCTGTAATCATCGGTGTAGAACGCAATCTTCTGCTGGTTAAAATAGATATTTTGCTCGCCATTTAAATGGGTTTTTACCCATTCTCCTGCTTCGCGAATATAGAGTTTGTCATCGTTCTGACGACTGTAAGAATAGAGGCAGATGATCAATGGCAGAGCAAATAAGGTGTATTTCCACAGTCGTGCACCAGCCTGCTGTGACGCTGCAAGACGGCGATAGGTTTGGCTTAGCGTTAATGTGACAGCGATGGCGAGTAAAATTGCCGTCAGCATAATATAGCGCGGGCTGACAAAATACTTAGTATAGGCGCTAGCGAGGCCGACAATAACACCGATTAACATATAGCTCGCTAATAATTTGTAGCGAGGATCTATTAAAAAAGGCCGCTTAATGTCGCCGCGACAGAGAGATAAAGCCAGTAAGGGTGCGTTGGTGGCCTTGAGGATGGTCAGCAATACATGAAAAATCAAGCCGCCAATCAGCAAGTCGTTGACGCTGCGCTGTGCCCACTTGTTCGGCATGAGTGCGGCGATATCATCCTTTAGTTGCTCGAAGTTGTTCGCGGCTAGCTTAAGTGTTGTTAGCTCTCTCTGTAATTTATCGGTGGCAGAAAAACTCAATGATTGAGTCGGTCTGTGGGTTTCACTGGACGATTGTTGGGTTTCAGGGGGCAGAAAAAGCCAAACAACTACGCCTGTAAAAAGTATGAAGCTGGCAATTTTCAGCCCTTTTTTAATCGTAATTGGCTTTTTAAAACAGGTGCTTAGCAGCGCGAAAAGAGGGGTTAGTAAAAGGTAGGCGATGCCCTCGGCACGGTAGATGATTGAGACAGCACTGAAGACCAGCCAAAGCAGCGCAAAGCGCCAGGCTTTGTGTTTAACGAAATTTAAGCCTGCCCATAGCGCCCACAATTGCAGGGCCCAAAAACTAAAGCCGCGAATAATATCGGGGCGCAGGTGGTTGAGATTAGCGATGCTAAAGAAGACTGCCAGGGCGATAAGCTGGCCTGACACGGAGGTGTCGAAGCAACGCACGATGGCAATAAAGCCACTGGCGAGTAAGACCTGCCAGAACAGGCTAAGTAATTGTGCGCTGGGGTAGAGCTCGAGGCCGCTCAAGCTCGAGATGACACTTATTTGGCGATAGAAATGGACCTCTGGACGATAGCTTTTTGCCTCGTCGAGCAAACCTTCTGACAGGGCGTGTGCGGCGTAGATGTAATTGATGCCATCGTCGTTAAGGGTGTCGTTAGTCGCTGCATAGGCGAAAAAAAATATCAGGCTAAGAGCGCAAGTCAGGCTGTAAATAGCCACTCCACTGCCTTGCAACTTGCGGTTTTGTATTGCCGTGCACCGGTTTTTTGACATGTCTGCCTAGTCTAGGTTATTGAAGTGGGTTTCAAAACGCGTGTTGTTCGAGTGTCGCTTTCACTTGTTCAACGCTCAGCGTATTAATGCAGCGGTGATTGACGGGGCAGAGTTTTTTAGAGCAGCTGGGCTCGCAGCTTACTGGGTTTCTTATGACAGTAGCATTGCTACCCAACGGTCCCCAGCGAACTTCATCGGTGGGGCCGAAAATAGCGTAAACGTCGATTCCAGCGGCTGCGGCAAGATGCATGGGGCCACTGTCATTGCCGAGGAAAAATCTGGCTTGCTGGAAGACAGAGATTAGCTGGCGAAAACTCAGTTGATCGCACAAGTTGTAGTGTAGGTGCAGACACTTTTCGCTGACTTCGTTAATGCAACTGGCATCGGCGGTTCCGGCGCCAATCAAAATAACTTGCAGGCCACGATCTGCCAGCCAGTCGGCGATGGCGGCATAGTGTGCCGCCGGCCAAAGCTTATAGGTTTTTGTTGCGCCAACGTGAATGCAGGCGTAGGGCCTGGTGGAGTCAATACCGTGTTTGTTTAGTAGTGCTTGTCGTTTCTGGCAGTCGCGAGTTAAATCGTTTAACTGCGGATATTGTGGTTGTGGCTTTTCTCCCAGAAAAGACAACAGATACTGGGCGTAGTCATTAAAACGGTGGGAAAGGCGCCCAATGCCCTCAAGTTGCTGGGTGTAAACGCCTTTGCAGCGGTGGGCGTCGGCCGGACCTATGCGCTCTTTAATACCGGATAGCTGAGTGATTGTAGAGGCCTGACCTTGACCGTCAAAGTCGAGCAATAACGTGGCCTGGTGTCGGCGCAGTTGTTGGTAAAAGTGATAGAGAAGCCTGGCTTTGCCAGCGAGATTGGCCGTTTTCAGCTGTTGGCGAGGGTAGTAGAGCACCCTACCCGTATCGGTGATGGACTCAATGATGTCGCGGTAGCTTTCATCGACAACGAGCAAGCTTTGCCCCTGACTGGCTTTCACGATGGTCTGTATACAGTGTAGGGAAACGAGCAGGTTACCGAGGTGCTTGGTAGTCATCAGCAGCACTAATGGCTCTTGCAAGTTCAACCCGATGGTTGCAAGCGTGTTGCTTTGAGTCATTGGGCTTTCTGCCAATTGTGAGTCCTTCTTAGGCAATTTTTACAAAATTATACCCAATGGTTTGATCTTGATATAGAGCAGGTGCTGGCAAAGTTATGCAATTAGATTGTTTGTTGACCATTGTGTTGATCCGACACGGTCGCTGGGTTCGGAGAGCAAAGCTAAGCCTGCCGATAAAGTCGTAGTTGGCTGTGACAAGGTGTGGGGAGCTTCGCCGCGCTGTGGTAGCATACGCGAGCTTTCAGCGGCTCGGAGTTACCCCTATGCTTGAGTTAGACGCGTTCAGTAACGAGCGCCTTAGAACAGACCCTTACCCCTATCTTGTTGTCCCCGGCTTTATTCAGGGGGAAGCGCTCGAGTCTGTGCTGCGAGACTTTCCAAATATTCAGCACCCCGGCAGCATTCCTATTTCCGAGGTCGAGGGTGGCGAGGCCTATCAAGCGTTATTGGCCGAGCTACAGGGCGATGCTTTTCGTCGTGTAGTGGCTGAAAAGTTTGACTTGAGCCTCGAAGGTTTTCCCACATTGACCACGGTGCGGGGCGTGATGCGAGAAAAAGACGGACGTATTCACACTGACTCGAAAACGAAAGTGGTCACTGTACTGCTGTACTTAAATGACAGCTGGGAGGCCGAAGGCGGCAATTTGCGGGTGCTACGCGATGGTGAAAATATTGACAACTTTGTGGAAGAGGTCCCCCCCAGCGCGGGTACTCTGATGGCGTTTAAAGTGACCGATAATTGCTGGCACGGCCACAAGCCGGTGGTTGGAAAACGCCTGTCGATACAAATGAACTATCTGGTCGGTGAGGCTGCAAAAGGTAAGCATCAGTTTTTTCATCGCCTAAGCGCAAAGCTTAAGAGGTTCTTTGGCCGGAACTCTAACGTACCTGCTTAAACTGTAATCCACCTTAGTCGTTGCTCGATGTTTAATTAGGCTTGTCGGCCTTAATCGTTACCCATCAATACCTTAATTTATGAATGTACTAATTGTTAAACTGACCTCGATGGGTGATTTGGTGCAAGCCCTGCCCGCTCTTAGCGATGCAAAAAAGGCTTATCCCGATATCAGCTTCGATTGGGCGGTGGACGAGTCTTTTGCCGAAATCCCTCTCTGGCACCCAACCGTGCGACGCACCCTCCCGACAGCGCACCGACGCTGGCGAGCAACACTGCACCAGGTTTGGAAAAATGGAGAGCTGGGCAACTTTGTTAAAGACTTGCGCAGCACCCACTACGATGTCGTTATCGATGCCCAGACTAACTGGAAAAGCGCACTGGTGACTCGCCTCGCCCGGGGCATTAAACACGGGCCGGATAGCCGCTCGGTTAGCGAATGGGTGGCACACCTGGCCTACAATAAGCGCTATTCGATTTCGCGGGATCAGCTGGCCATTGACCGCTGGCGCCAGCTTTTTGCACAGGCTTTAAACTATCCTTTACCGACTACGCCCCCCGACTTTTCTCTCGCCTCAAAACAATGGCCTCAGGCACCCTTTAAATTACCGACAGCACCCTTTTTTGTGTTTGTGCAGAATGCCAGTTGGACTAACAAGCGTTGGGCGGATGAGCACTGGTGCCAACTTATTGCGCGTGCCGGCGAGCAGGGTTATACGGTGCTATTGCCCTGGGGGTCGGAGCGGGAAAAAGCCCAGGCCGAGCACATCGCAGACTCTTTCCCCCATTGTCAGGTGTTGCCGCGACTCAGCCTCGGTGAAATTGCCGGGGTGCTGGTGAATAGTCAGGGAGCGGTTTGTGTCGATACCGGTTTGGCCCATGTCGCCGCCGCTCTCGATGTGCCCACGGTGACACTGTACGGGGCGACCGATCCTTCTTTAATCGGTGCTACCGGGAAGCGGGCGCGTCATTTACAGGCCTCGGGTTACGCCTGCACACCCTGTTATAAACAGCACTGTGACACTGGGGCTTATAGCGGTGAGCATGCCCAGTGTATGAAAACCATCAGTGCAGCACAGGTGTGGCAGGCTCTAGAGGCATTGCAGGCCCCCCGCTAATCAGAGCTAGAAACGCCATCGATTGGTAGAGATTTGTCCCTGAGTTCGCGATAGTTATACACTCAAAATAGCGCGTTAAACGGAGAGTAGAGTTGAAGGTAGATATGCCGCGCTTTGATAGCGCTCAAATACTGGTAGTGGGTGATTTAATGCTCGATCGCTATTGGCAAGGGCCAACTTCGCGCATCTCGCCCGAAGCGCCGGTGCCTGTGGTCAAAGTCGAGCAGCTCGAAGACCGGGTGGGCGGCGCTGGTAATGTCGCTTTGAATATTGCCGCTCTGGGTGGCGGGGCTTCACTGGTGGGGGTCGTCGGCGCGGATGAGGCCGCTCAATCACTTGAAACGCGCTTCAGTTCAGCGGGTATTCGCACGGATTTTCAGGTTTCAACGGATAAACCCACTATCACCAAATTGCGCGTGATCAGTCGTCACCAACAATTGTTGCGCCTCGATTTTGAGGAGCAATTTACCGTGGCCGATACGGATCAAATTGCCAATAAGGTTGCTGCTTTGTTGGCGGGCGTTAGTGTTCTGGTGCTCTCGGATTACGGCAAGGGCGCTTTACAAAATCCGGTCGCGTTAATTCTGGCTGCCCGAGAGTGCGGTATCCCGGTATTGGCAGACCCCAAGGGCAGTGATTTTAGTCGTTATCAAGGGGCTACTTTGATCACCCCAAATATGGGTGAGTTCGAAGCGGTGGTCGGACCCTGTGACAGCGAGAGTGCT
>JBFHDT010000037.1:0-11128 GCA_041584575.1 Porticoccaceae bacterium | reverse complement strand
GACACGGCAAGAAACCTTTCGCCCCTGACCACAAAAAGCTATCTGCGTGACCTGTCTCGCCTACAATCACTGCTAGAAGATCAGGCGATAGAGACTCTCAGCGACATCGATACTCAGCACGTTCGCAGCGCATTGGCGACACTGCATAAAAACGGCCTGTCGAGTGCCAGCCTGCAACGCTGGTTATCGTCAGTGCGCACCTTCTTTCGCTATGCCGTGCTAAAACAATGGCTAGGCAATAACCCCGCTGATGGTATACAGGCGCCGTCAAAAGCCAAAAAATTACCCAAACTGATGGATGCCGACCAGGCAGCCCAATTGGTGAATATCGCTGAGGATGACTGGCATTCGCTGCGTGACCGCGCCTTGCTTGAGCTACTCTACTCTTCGGGTCTGCGACTAGCGGAGATCGCTAATGTGGATATTGACGACATTCACTCGGATGAAGCCACCGTTAGGGTGACTGGCAAAGGCAATAAAACACGACTTGTCCCCGTGGGTAGCTGCGCGCTGACAGCCATCAGGCACTGGTTAAAGGTACGCAATGCGCGGGCGTTCGAGAATGAAAAAGCACTATTTATCAGTCAACGAGGTAGGCGCATCAGCCATCGAGCGATTCAACAGCGCGTCAAGCTGATTGCTAAGCAACAGGGTATCAGCCAGCCAATTAACCCCCACATGCTACGCCATTCTTTCGCCAGTCATATGCTGGAATCCAGTGGAGATTTACGCGGCGTTCAGGAACTGCTGGGACACGCTAACTTGTCGACCACCCAAGTGTATACTCATCTTGACTTTCAGCACCTGGCAAAGACCTACGACAGAGCCCACCCCCGCGCCCATTCTCAAAGCAAAAAAAAGCCCGAGTAAACAAGCCGGGCTTTTTTTTGTGGCGCTAGCCGTAAAATATGGGACTATTGTAAGTACGACTAAACGGCATCAGACCCTGTTTCACCAGTACGTATGCGCACAATCTCTTCCAGCGAGGAAATAAAGATTTTGCCATCGCCAATTTTACCCGTATTCGCTGACTTCAAAATCGCATCAACAACATTGTCAACCATATCGTCATCAACGGCAATTTCAAGCTTCACTTTGGGCAGAAAATCAACCACATACTCAGCACCACGATAAAGCTCGGTATGGCCTTTCTGGCGCCCGAAACCCTTTACCTCGGTCACGGTTATGCCCTGCACACCAACATCAGCCAAAGCTTGGCGAACATCATCCATTTTAAAGGGCTTAATAACAGCCGTAATTAGCTTCATAAGTTCTCTCAATTAATCATCTTTATATTGCGCTAACGATACACCTTTAACAGACAACAAAAAAGGGAGCCAAGCTCCCTTTTTTGTTGTGCTACACGCTTATCAAATACTCTTTATTTTGTACCCGATACAAACTCTGGGTAGGCTTCCATACCGCATTCAGAGATATCAACGCCTTCGTATTCCTCTTCTTCGCTAACACGAATACCGACGACAGCTTTGAGGATAAACCACACCACCAGACTCGCGACAAATACCCAAGCAAAAATAACGCCGATACCCATTAACTGAGCTGAGAGACTGGCATCTGGGTTGGACAAGCAAACCGCCAACAAGCCCCAAATACCCACTACGCCATGAACCGAGATAGCACCAACTGGGTCATCAATTTTTAGCTTATCAAAGGTAACGACCGAAAAGACTACCAGCGTACCGCCAATAATGCCAATCAAAGTCGACAACATAGGGCCGGGCGTCAAAGGCTCTGCGGTAATCGCCACCAAACCTGCCAATGCGCCGTTAATTGCCATGGTTAAATCGGCTTTACCAAACATAAAGCGAGCAGTAATCAAGGCTGCGATTAAGCCGCCGCAAGCCGCTGCGTTAGTGTTGACGAAGATATCAGCAACGGCATTGGCCTCACCAATATCAGAGACTTTCAACTCAGAACCGCCGTTGAAACCGAACCAGCCAACCCAAAGGATGAACATACCCAGGGCTGCCATTGGCATATTGGCACCAGGGATGGCGTTAACCGAGCCGTCAGCTCGATATTTGCCTTTACGCGCCCCAAGTAAAATAACCGCTGCAAGTGCCGCAGCCGCACCGGTCATGTGGACCACGCCAGAGCCGGCAAAATCGAGGAAACCGGCTGCATCGAGAAAACCGCCACCCCACTTCCACATACCCTGTAGAGGATAAATAACGCCCGTCATGACCACGGCAAAAGCCAGGAATGACCAAAGCTTCATACGCTCAGCAACAGCACCAGAAACAATCGACATTGCTGTTGCCACGAACACTACCTGAAAGAAAAAATCTGAAGCACCTGAATAATAGGTGTAGTCGCCGGCATCGGCCGCTGCACCTGCCAGTACTTCTTCGGCAGTGGCATTGGCGATACTGTTACCAAACCAGCTATCGGGCAATATTCCGCCATCTGACCCGCCGTACATGATGGTATAGCCCATCAACAAATACATTACACAAGATACGGCATAAAGAGCCACGTTCTTGGTCAAAATTTCAGTGGTGTTTTTTGCTCTCACCAGGCCAGATTCGAGCATGGTAAAGCCCGCAGCCATCCACATCACTAACGCGCCACACACCAAAAAGTAAAAGGTGTCGAGCGCGTACTTAATCTCAATAACATCAGTTTCCATTGTGTCTTCCCCTCAAATGTCTCTTAGGCTAAATAGTTACTTAAACCGCGTCGTCACCCGTTTCGCCAGTGCGAATACGGATAATTTCATTAAGCTCTGATATGAAAATTTTGCCATCGCCAATTTTCCCGGTCTGGGCGGCATTGACGATCGCCTCAACCGTGCCGTCAACCATTTCATCGGTAACAGCCACTTCAGCTTTTACCTTGGGTAGAAAATCAACAACATATTCCGCGCCACGATAGAGCTCCGTGTGACCCTTCTGCCGACCAAAACCTTTAACCTCAGTAACCGTTAAACCTTGCACGCCAATGTCGGCCAGTGCTTCACGAACATCATCCAGCTTGAACGGCTTAATGACTGCAGTGATCATTTTCATTGTCATCTCTCCTGCTTGGCCCGAACCCAATTAGCATCCGCGCACATGTTAAATTTTCAGTTGACCAGGTGCTCATGATTAACCTGTTCCTTAAAGCTAGCCAGTCCATAAAAAAACCTACTCAGCTCCTGTCCACTAATACTTACAGTGTTCAAAGGAGCCAACAAAGACCACCAAAGAACAACTCACAAGCTGTAATGCACAGCCTGTGCCAAGTTTTCGATTCAACGATTAAACAAGTAATGACAAGGCCGCCTTATCATTACAAAAAATAAAATACAGGCTATACGCACACAGGAAAGGGGTCTAACGACTGTGAGTCTTATTTGAAATTGGGAATTAACACACACAGTAACAGTGAACGACAAAACTAGCGCACCAAGACAATGCGCCTGGAGACAGTGGTGCACCATAGAGCCGCACCAATTTCGTGCAGAAAACAAAACTCAGCCTTCCACTTACCTGCTCGCATACCTTTCATTGATAAAAGCTATCTGTTACAACAGAGACTTTGGTGGGATCAAGGAAGATCTATGTCGTTGGCCGTTATTTATACTCGAGCAAAATCAGGTATTAACGCACCACTGGTCACTGTGGAGGTTCATCTTTCTAATGGACTACCGAGTCTGAGTATCGTTGGCTTACCAGAAACTGCCGTCAAAGAAAGCAAAGATCGCGTGCGCAGCGCCCTCCTCAATAGCCATTTCGACTTCCCCGCACGCCGTATCACTATCAATCTTGCTCCGGCCGACTTACCCAAGGAGGGCGGTCGCTTTGATCTGCCCATTGCTCTGGGCATACTCGCCGCATCAGGGCAATTGCCAACAGACGCTCTGAAAGATTATGAGTTTATCGGCGAACTAGCACTGTCTGGCGAATTGCGCCCCGTCGATGGTATTTTGCCCAGCGTGCTCGCCTGTGGTAAAAGCCAGCGCAGTATAATTATTCCTCGCAGTAACAGTGCTGAGGCCGTACTTGCAAGTAACACCTGTGTGTATGCAAGCAAACATCTACTGGAAGTCTGCGCCCATTTAAAACGCAGCGAAATCCTGCCCCAGCAAAGCCGAAACCAGGATAAGAATAGGGACACTCCGCCCATCGCTGACATTAATGAGGTCATTGGTCAGCACCAGGCCAAGCGCGCATTGGAAATAGCCGCCGCCGGTGCCCACAATATTCTCTTCAGCGGCCCCCCGGGGACGGGGAAAACCATGCTCGCCAGTCGTCTGCCCGGCATATTACCTGAGCTGGATGAAAAGGACGCACTAGAAGTTGCCGCCGTGTATTCAGTAAGTAACAACACGCCCCGAAGCCACTTTTTTGAACGGCCTTTTCGCTCACCCCACCACACCGCCTCCAGTGTTTCTCTGGTCGGTGGTGGGGGCAATCCGCGCCCCGGAGAAGTTTCAATGGCTCATCACGGGGTGCTCTTTCTCGATGAATTACCTGAATTTTCGCGTAAAGTGCTTGAGGTCTTAAGGGAACCTTTAGAATCGGGTTCGATACTGATCGCTCGCGCCCAGGCCAGCATCGAATACCCTGCAAAATTCATGTTAATTGCAGCGATGAATCCTTGTCCCTGCGGCTATCTAGGCGAAGCACGCTGTCGCTGCACACCCGATCAGGTCAATCGCTACCGCGACAAAATATCGGGGCCGTTACTGGATAGAATAGATTTACAGGTGCACGTACCCCGAGTGCCCCACCGAGAGCTGACCGCCAATCACCCAGCGGGTGAAAGCAGCACGACCGTTCGCCAACGCGTAATATCGGCACGAGAAAAACAACAGCACAGGCAAGCTTGCCCAAACGCACAACTCTCTCGCAAACAAATCGATCAATTCTGCCCCCTTCTCGAAGAACAACTTGAGATAATGAATTCCGCCATTGAACGCATGAGGCTATCGGCCCGAGGCTTTCACCGGGTTTTAAAAGTCGCACGCACGATTGCAGATCTTGACGGTCAGGAAAAAATCCAAAACCAGCATCTCAGCGAGGCCCTGGCTTACCGCCTGTAAGTCAGCACATCTCTTGAAGCACTGATGGTTTAATGATCAAGGCGAAAACCCACTTTAATCGTTGCCTGCCAGTGCTTCACTTTGCCATCTTCAATATGTCCGCGAGTTTCAACTACTTCAAACCAATGCAAATGCTTTATTGTTTTCGTCGCTTCAGCAATGGCTGCACTAATCGCATCATCAGTGCCTGTGGTAGAACTACCTGTTACTTCGATGTGTTTATAGATATGTCCGGGCATCATAAAGTCCTCTTATCTAAACAATCTCAAAACCATCCCAAGCAAAAACGATATTTTAATTCGATAGAGACAGCTCGGTGGTAAAACATAACGATGAGGGTTTGACTTAGCCAGCCAGCGCCTCTACTAGCAGCTTAGACAAAAGCTCTTTTGGGTGCCAATAACTTTATGCATTAATTACACAATTTATTAAAAATATTTCGCGGAAAACTCCATCGCAGTCATGGGGTTAGAATAAAAGAATCCCTGGAATATCTGGCAGCCAATATTTTTCAAAAAAACAACCTGCTCCTTGTTTTCTACCCCCTCAGCAACAGGATCAAGAGCAAAATGGCGAGCAGTATCCATAATGGTTTTAACAATAGCTGCATCATCTCTGTCGTTAACAATATTTTTCACATAGGTTTTATCAATTTTTATCTCATCAAGAGGCAAGTGCTTTAAATAATAAAGCGAGGAATAACCCGTGCCAAAATCGTCAATTGATATTTTCACACCCAACTGTTTTAGCTGATTGATTTTTTCAATAGTTTCATCAATATCTTCTATTAACATGCCCTCGGTAATTTCCAACATCACACGATCTGGAGAGACTCCATTGCGTTTAATAATATCTCGAATGTTGAAAACAAAATCCTTGCGCCTAAATTGTACCGAACTGATGTTCACTGATACCTCAAAGTCTTCCATCAAACAAACTTGATCTTGCCAGGCCCTTAATTGAAGACACGCCGCCTCTACTACCCAGCATCCAATATCAACAATTAATCCCGCCTCTTCTGCAATGCCGACAAATTCAACAGGTAACACCAGGCCTTTTTCCGGATGGTGCCAGCGAATAAGAGCTTCTACGCCCACGCAGTCTCCTTCACCATTTACTTTTGGCTGATAATGAAGTTCAAACTGCTTGTACTTAATGGCCTGACGTAAATCCTGCTCGATAATTAAGCGTCTGTCTGCATCCTTCTGCTGATCAGCGCTGTAAAAGGCCACTGCATTACGGCCATTTTTCTTCGCTTGATACATCGCCACGTCGGCATTTTGTATTACCCGCTCCGCCGTATCGCCATCCTCGGGAAAAACAGTCAGACCAATACTTGATGACATGTGGTAATTGATACCATTAATAATATAGTCCGCCGCCAAAGTAGCACGTAATTTGTCGGCGATAACACGCGCTTTATGCACCACCATATGCATACCGCCCGCAATGACCGGCACCACGACGACAAACTCATCCCCACCAATGCGGGCGACTGTGTCATCGGTGCGAAAAACATCCATTAAACGCCTGGCCACTTCTATCAATAAAATATCGCCACTGGCATGACCCAAGCTGTCGTTCAATAATTTAAAACGATCAAGATCGAGATAAAACACTACGCCACTGGTTTTATTTCTTTTTGCAGCAGCGCAGTATTGGTGCAATCTGTCTAACAACAAACGACGGTTGGCGAGCTTTGTCAGCGGGTCATAGTAGGCCAGACGGCTGATTTCTTCCTGGGCTTTTTTGTATTCACTGATATCAGAAACCGCTGCGCGCACCATCATCGGCCGATCACCATTGTCACACTCAACTTGGCCTTGTATTCTCAACCAATGCAACTCACCATCTTGCACCTGAAAACGACTTTCAAGTTCGAAGGGGCGACCGGCATTTATATCCTCAATAACGCTATCAACCAACGGCAGATCTTCCTCGTAAATAAGCGCCTTCAATGCCTTAAGCGACTCTGGGGCTTGACCATCAGGCATACCGAAAAGCTGACTCGCCCCTTCTGACCAGGTCATTTTGTCGGACTGGATATCAGCTTCCCAAATAACAATTCCGCCAGCCATAGTGGCAAGGCGAGTCATTTGTTCTTTATGCGCCAATTCATCCAATAAACCTTGACGCTCTAGCTCCATCCGTTTTCGGTCGGTAATATCCCGAATATTGGCAAAGGTGAGCCGCTTATCGTAATAGTCAAAACCGGTAAAACTAACCTCTACCTCACGAGAACCTCCATTGGGTAACTTTAGTAGCCATTCAATAGTGCCAAAACGCCCCCTTTTCAGCGCGGCAAGAACACGGTTCAACTTTTCGTTGGCATCTCCGCCATCTGCTTGCACGGGCATCGATAATTCGGTAATAGGCAAATTATCGAGTTTCGATTTATCGCGTTGCGTGAGGCGGGCAAATTGCTCATTACAAGCATCGATATGAGTACCATCCAGTATCACTGCGGCCTCGGGAAGAGACTCAATGAGCTGGCGAAAACTTTTATTAGATTCATCCCTAGTGGCAATTTTTGGCATCAAACCGTGCACATTCTGGCAATTCACCAAATAACATTCGGGGTTATTTTTTTGCCTCGGGATAAACGTTAGCGTTTCCACCCATTCAATAGAGTGGCCCTGCCCGGTATCACGTAATGTTTTACCGGTATAGCTGTCAGTAGACTCATCATCGAGACCGGCCACTTGCTCACGTTGCAGAAATTGGAGGAAACCTTGGTCCTCCTGCTCGGTGTAAAGCGTATCCAACGTCGACCCAAGCAACTTTTCAGACGGGAGGCCTGAAAGGGATAAAAAAGCCTGGTTAACTTTTATTATTATTTTTTGCACATCAGCAATAATAGATGGCTGACCGGCATCAAAGGCCAGTGCAGCAATATCAATATTGTCATGTGTTTTATTAGGCATTTTCAGTCCTTGCAACATTCAACCAATGCCATGGCGGTTGTTTTATTGGCATCAATCATTGAGATGACTTTGATTCAGTAAAGCGGAGCCTGTTTGCTGCTTTTTTTTCAGGACTTTTACGAAACAAAATAAATGTAACGCCTAATCCGCCACAATGTCGAGGCGCCGTATGGAAAGCCAGTACTTCGCTTAACTGTGGCAACCAATAATTGACGCAACTTTTTAGAAGTGCCGGATCCTCCCTTTGCTCGCCCTTTCCGTGGGTAATAGAGCCACAGCGAATATCGTGGGCAACGCAATCACGTACAAAGGCCAGCACCTCTTTACGTGATTGCACAACCGTTAGCCGGTGCAGGTCAAGACTCGACTCAACCGCATAGTGGCCCTGCTTCAAACGGCGAAAAACCCCGTGCTGGATGCCATCTCGTTTGAACGACAAAGTATCGAGAGGTTTGACTCGGGGCACATGCTCTTCGCCAGCAAGAAAATTATCCTCACTATCAGTGACTTTGACAGCCGCCATACGCCGCGTCACCAAAGCTGGGCTATTTCTATCTACTGGTATTTTTAAACGCTGTCCCGACTGATTTATGGGTTCAACATCACCAACGAATTCACGAAACAATTTTTTTTCTTCTTCTTCGATCACAGCCTTTTACTCTCAATACCTTTATCAGCTTATTTACAGAGCACAATGTAGGAATTCTAACAGCCCTCAGCATAAAAGCTGTGTACTCTCTAACACTAATGCAACACGGCCTTCACGAACCGGAGGCCAAGCGCAACAACACAACGTAGAAGTTACAAGTACGGCGAAAACAACCAGCACAGCGCATCTCGACTACGTGCCAACAATGAACGACTATCAAGTTCTGCTAAGCTCACTAGCGACGAGCATGCAAGCCTCTGATCAAACTCAGCTTCCATCTCACTAGCCATAACCGAGTCATAAATTTCAACACTCAACTCATAGTTCAGACGCAGGCTCCGCGAGTCAAGATTAGCCGAGCCGATCAGCACATACTCGCCATCCATCATAAACAGTTTTGAGTGATTAAAGGGCTGCGGTTGATAGGCCACCCTAACATTGTAGTAAAGCAGCTCCCACAGCATATTGCGCATTGCCCAATGCACATAGATTAGATTGTTTTTTTCGGGCAGTACTACAGTCACGGCCACACCTCTTAAAGCCGCTGTTTGCAGGGCAGCAAGCATTTCTCGGGAAGGTAAAAAGTAGGGAGTCATGATTCGAATCGATATTTTTGCCTGTGCAATAGCAGCTAACAGCACATTACTGAGCTTATCGAGATTAAGATCGGGGCCGTCAACGATCACCCGGCAACGGCTATCGCCAAACACGGCTTGCTCTAACCCGGCCTTTGTTTGCTTTTCTCCGGTCACTTGCTGCCAGGTTTGCGAAAAACCCATGACTAGCTGTCCAACGACGGGGCCCTCAAGCTGAAAATGGGTATCGGCTGTGGGGTGTCGAGTAGCTCCCTGCTCTATGAAGTGGCGATCACCAATGTTCATGCCACCGGTAAAAGCAATTTTTTCATCAACCACCAGCAATTTGCGGTGGTTGCGCAAATTCAGGCCTGGCAATTGAGATCTTAAGCGCGGTGGCCCAAAGCGCTCAACACGCACGCCCCGACGACTCAACCGACGGCTGACTCGAGGCCATGAATAAAGCTCGCCCATGGCATCGACAATAACCCTAACAACAACACCGCGATTAACTGCGGCATGTAGCGCTTCAGTAAACGCATGCCCTGAATGATTATTTTCAAAGATATAAGTACTTAGATCGACGCTATTTGTCGCCTTATTGATAGCACCCAGCATCGCAGGATAGGCGCTTTCACCATTGCGCAGTACTGCCACCTTGTTACCCGCAAGCAAAGGCAGGCCCGTCAACGCGTAAGTGGCACGCATAAGCGGGGCAAAATCACCTGCTAGGTTTTTATTGCAAGGAATATCGGAAAGAGGCACATCACCTCGCTCAAAATCAATAAAACGGCGCTGATAGGGGCCGTCCTTCCATACCTGTGCGCGGTGATGAACCCGATTAATACCAAAGAAAAAATACAACCCCGGACCAACAATGGGAAATAATAGGCAGACGCTGATCCAACCCATTGCAGCCCGGGGATCTCGTTTGTACAGCAAGGCATGCCACATCGCGACAGGCGCGGCGATAAGCGCAAGGGCAATAAGGCTATTGACCACCAGGTCGAGCCCGCTAAATTCACTTAAGGCTGTCATCAAACTGAACATCTCTGTTTTATAGCAGGTACTCATTCAGAGTATGGCGCTGAAAACAGACAATAACAATTGCGCTGACGAGCTTGTATTCACCACACCTTGAAGAGCATTTGGGCGCTGGCCGAAACAGGTACCACCGGCCCTGATTCTATCCTCTATAAAGCCCCGCCGACACGACATAGTTTGTCGTCTGAAAATCGATTGAAATGACTCTGTGAAAAATCACCGGCCATAACCGGCGCGAAGACAACATGTGGCTGTTTACAAAAGCGGCTTTGAGCTTATCATCCGCGAGGCCGCAGCACACAATTACAATTAGCTCTCACTCACAATTAAAGAAGAGTCACTATAATAAATGACTGCGATTTTTTTCCATTATTGCCTTAAACAAGTCGCTATCGAGCAAGATGTGCAGCCAATTCTGGACAGCAGGTAGAGGTTGATCTGTAAACCAGTCGGCATCGGTATTAGCGAACTGACGAACAAAGGGAAATATTGCAATATCAACGAAACTGACTTGTTGCCCGAGCAGATAGACATTATTACCGGAGTCGGCATTGCCACTAAGCTGTGTATTTAATTGATGCAAAAACATCAGACCCTTGTCGCGGGCCTCAACACTATTCCCACCTGGATAGCGCTGGGGATATTTGTAGCGATCGAGGTTTGATTTAAAACCGCCATCATTTTCATCAATCAGTGACTGACTCATTGCCCACGACGACGGCAGCCAATGGCCCGGGTCATTCTGCTCCAGCGCCCAGCGCATAATATCCAGGCTCTCATCAATCACCTCACCCGATAAAAGCTGCAAAACCGGCACCGAGCCTTTCGGTGATAGCGCTAGCATTGCCGCTGGTTTTGCCTTTAACTCAACCTCAACAAGCTCACACTG
>JBFHDT010000036.1:0-11173 GCA_041584575.1 Porticoccaceae bacterium | reverse complement strand
TGGTTGGTAGCGCCAACCGTCGCCAACAGCGATTAAAGGCGCATCGTCGGCAAGCCTCTCGAATACAGGCAAAGGTATTTCCTGCTGAGGGCAGAGTCCATCAGGAAACAAGGGGCTGGCAAAGCCTTTCACTTGGTTATAAGCACCCCAATATAGCTCACTCATACGGGCATCAAGAGCAGAAATAATAATACTATTACTTCCGATACTTTCTTGCTGGATGGCTCTTTGCGCCATCACCTGAAGACTTGAAAGTGCAATCACCGGCAAATCGGCACCAAAAGCCAGGCCTTGCACAACACCAAAACCAATACGTAGGCCCGTAAAAGAACCAGGACCGTGGGTAAAGGCTATCGCATCGAGGGCAGAAAGTTTGATACCGGCTTCGGCCAGTATCTCTTCAACCATCGGTAGGACCAGGCGCACATGTTCGCGAGGCGTATCGGCACGCCTAACCAACCGCTTACTATCAGTGCCTAGGGCAACGGAACAGCTAGTTCCAGAAGTGTCAATTGAAAGAATAGATGCCATAGTCTTGAAACTTTTAAAACCAGAGTCTGAATGAAAGTGGCCAATTACAATAGCCCCACTAAAGAACGACTACCACTGGGGTAGGAAAGGCCAACCGATTATAAACAGTTGCTCGAATATTTACCTGGCCAGGCAAAATTTAAAGCAAAAAAAAACCCCAATGAAGGGGTTTTTTATAAACAACTAGATCAACCTTAATCTTTTACAACCTTTGGTGGACGTCCACGTTTTTTGGGTGCGCCAACCGTAGTCGCAGTTTTACTTGGTTTGACACTTACTTTAGCCTTGCTCTCTACTTTAGTCGCTTTGGACGCCACTGTAGACTTCGCTTTGGCTGGGCGGCCACGTTTTTTTGGTGCATCAGTAGTTTTAGGGGCTGGTTTTTTTACTGGAGCAGTCGCTGCCTTGGGTGGACGTCCCCTTCGCTTGGGTTCAGTAGCCGTCGCATCGGCAACCTTGACTGGTCGGCCCCTGCGCTTGGGTGCACTGGCAGTATTTTCAGCAACAACCTTCGCTGGACGGCCTCTACGCTTGGGTGCACTGGTAGTGCTTTCAGCAACAACCTTCGCTGGACGGCCTCTGCGTTTAGCTGGCACACCTGCTTTGGTGGTTTTTGACAGCGAACCAGTAGGACGACCGGGGCGGCCGGGAGTAGCTACAGGCTTTGTACTAAGTTTCTTCGCCCGCTTGCGAATAGCAGACGCTTCTGCATTTGCTTTTTTCTCGACACTCTTGGTTTTGGTCCGTAAACGCGCAGCAACCAGCTTTAATTTTTTGGCATTGGCCTGTTCACGCTGCTTCAACCAACGCTGTTGGAATTTTTCAACCGCTATTTTAAGGTCAGAAGCTGAGTTTTCAGCCATTGTCTGCGTAACTTTCTCAAGCTTTAGCTGAGCTGCAGCCTCAGCATCCTGAATTTTTTTCAAAACCGCTTCGATTCGAACTTCTGCCTTAGCGAGCCGAACAGAATTATTCAATTCAGAGACAGCTACCGAATGTGTCGTTACTGCGGCATAAGCTTTTTCTAAAGCGGCAGTATTACTGGCCGTTGCTTTTTTCCTATTAGCTGCTCTTTTTTCACGAAGCTTATCCCTGGCAATACGTAATTTTCCGCTTTGAACATCCAGCTGTTTCAGCGCTTTTTTCAATTCTTTTTCCGCAGCTGACTCGGCACTGCTAACAGTGCTTTTTACTACTGACTTTGCGGGTTTCTTTTTGCTTGCAGGGCGTGGCATATAAATGCTCCTGAAATAATAATTTAAAGCAATAACAAAAATAACTTGAATTTGTTCCAAGTGCGCGAATTTTAGTTGAAATATTTTTTTCTGTCCACAAAATGCCCGCTAAAACAAGGCAATACGGCCTTATACGTTTAATTATTATTTTTTTTGAGACTAAATACACAAAGAGAGCGGCCACAATGTGAAAATAAGTAAATCATAGAAGATTCAGGCAGCAGCGAATAATGGTGGACCCACGCTTTATAAGTGGCTATCTATCAAATCTTTAAACAATTCAATATGTAAAGGGGCGTCATTTAAACAAGGGATCATTGCGAATTTTTTCCCCCCAGCTTGTAAGAATAATTGCCGATTCTCTTGTTCAATTTCTTCCAGGGTTTCAAGACAATCACTCGAGAAAGCAGGGCAAATAACATCAACACTTTCAAGACCTCGAGCTCCCCATTTTTGCAATACCACGTCGGTATAAGGCTTCACCCATTCAAGTCGACCAAAGCGCGATTGAAAACTCAATGCCCACTGTTGAGAAGGTAGATCTAATTTTTGAGCTAAGGCCCGCGCCGTTTCAAGACACTGAGCGTAATAAGGATCACCCTGGTCGACATATTTTTGAGGTATGCCATGGAAAGACATTAATAAGCACTCTGCCTGGCCATTTTCTTGCCAGTGTTGACGAACCGAATCTGCGAGTGCAGTAATGTAATCTGAGTGATCATAATAATGATGAACAACTCGAATATCGGGGATGTGACGATATTTTTTCACCAATTCAGCAAGCTGATCATAAACTGCTGCGGTGGTACTCGCTGAATATTGCGGAAATAAAGGCAGAACAACTATTTTATTGGCGCCGCTATCACGCAAATGCTCCACACTATTGGCAATAGATTGGTCGCCATAGGTCATGGCATAGGTACACAGATACTCGCGAGTAGTCTTTACCCCTGCGGTCTTTTCTTCACAGCGCTCTTTATCAAAGGTAGCTTGTAAAGCAGCCACTTGCCGCTCCGTGATGACCTTAAGCGGCGAGCCATCATCAAGCCAAATAGAGCGATAGTTGTGGCTTACTTTTTTTGAACGTAAGGGGATAATCAAAAAGTTAAGTAACAGCCACCATAGCAACCTGGGCACTTCAACGACTCGCGGGTCGGAAAGAAATTGACGCAAATAACGAGCTACCGCGAATGCTGTGGGCGACTGGGGTGTGCCGAGATTAACTAAGATGACGCCGACTTTTTCTACTGACAAAAACAAATCCCCCGACTGTTGAATAAAGTCAGCAAGCCTTTATCGGCATTAATTGATAACACCAAGACCGGGGGTTGTGAAAAACGAAATGGCACTTAACCAAGCGCTGCGATAATTCTTCCTTGAACATCATCTAGAGCTCCAACGCCATCAACTCGAGCGCTACGTGGTGCAGATTTTTCACCGCCGTCTGACAGTGTTTCATAGAAGGCAATTAATGGTTCGGTTTGCTCATGATAAATTTTTAAGCGATTGCGCACGGTTTCTTCGCTGTCGTCGGTACGCTGAATAAGCGCTTCGCCTGTAACGTCATCAACACCTTCGGTTTTTGGTGGATTATGGACAATATGATAGACACGCCCCGAGCCTTCATGAACTCGGCGACCACTCAGGCGCGACACAATTTCATTATCAGCCACATCAATTTCCAGTACCACATCAATGGCAATTTCAGCGTCGACCAAAGCTTGAGCCTGCGGAATAGTACGAGGAAAACCGTCAAACAGAAAACCGTTTACGCAATCAGCCTGCTGAATTCGTTCTTTGACCAAATCAATAATCAAGTCATCTGAAACCAGACCACCGGAGGCCATAATATCTTTCGCTTTGAGGCCAAGCTCGGTGCCGGCTTTAACCGCCGCACGCAGCATGTCACCCGTAGAAATTTGAGGAATGCCGTATTTTTCCGAAATAAATTGTGCTTGCGTTCCTTTTCCAGCTCCGGGGGGGCCTAGTAGTATTAATCGCATTAATGTTCTCCGATTGGCGGTCAGGTACCGATTGCAGAATATAGCGCAGGTCAGTGGCCATTGTTACTGGCCAGCCACCACTCTATTTGGCGAGTCGATAAAGATTTACGGCACCAAAAAAAAGGCCGAACCTTACACTGAAAAGGGCTTTTCTACAAGTTGATAAGATGATAGCTGATGTCTAGCTATTTAGGGGGTTTTCTCCCTTTTTCACCTCAAGCCACAGATCATTTTTTTCTTCCAGAGTCAGGTCGTCAAAAGAGAGGCTGTTATTTTCTGTAATCACCTCCATTTCACGAAAACGGGTTTCAAATTTTTGATTCGCTCGGCGCAAGCACGTGTCAAGATTGATCTTACGGTGACGGCCTAGATTGACACAGGCAAAGATTAGGTCGCCCAACTCTTCTTCAATGTGCCCTGCGTCATTAAGCGCAATGGCTTCACGCAACTCAGCGAGTTCTTCGTCAACTTTATCTAAAACGGGCCGATAGTCGGGCCAGTCAAAGCCGTGATTGGCCGCTCGCTTTTGTAGTTTTTCTGCACGGGTAAGTGCGGGTAGTGCCAGGGGGATATCAGCCAAGCGCCCCTTGGCGCCTTTTTTCAATCGATCTTTAGCCTTTGATTGTTCCCAAGTCTTACGAATCTCAGCTTGCTCTGGGACATGGCCTATTTTTCGCTCGCTCAGTAAACTTCCATCGGGAAATACATGGGGATGTCGCTTAAGTAGCTTGGCGGTAAGACTACTAACAATTTCATCAAAATCAAAAAGCGTCTGCTCTTTAGCTATCTGACTATAAAAAATTATTTGAAATAGGAGGTCTCCAAGCTCTTCACGCAAATGGGCAATATCACCGCGTTCTATGGCATCAGCGACTTCATAGGCTTCTTCAAGCATGTGGGGCACAATACTTTCAAAATCCTGCTTAAGATCCCAGGGGCAACCGGTTTCAGGCTTGCGTAGACGCGCCATCAAATGAATCAGATCATCAATAGTGTAGGTTTTAGTTTTAATGTTCATTACCTGATTTCTTTTCAACCAGACGGCGAGCGTCCACAATATTGTCAATTTGACAGAGCTTCGCAAGTAACTGGCTTAACTCCTCCATACTAGCAACTTCTGTCGAAAATTCAGTCTCAACCAATCCCTCTCCAGTTTCCACACTATTTAAGGTCCCGATAAACAATCCCTCCCTATCGATCAAGCCGGTAATATCACGAAGTAAACCAGCCCGGTCGTAAGAGATTACCTTTATCTTCACAGGATAACGCTGTTGAGGAGCCCCACCCCAAGTGACTTGAAGCACGCGACGTGGTTCTTCAGCCTGTAGTCGTAAAAGAGCGCCGCAGTCAGTACGGTGAATACTAACGCCACGATTAGCCGTTAGATAACCACAGATATCATCACCCGGTTGAGGCGAGCAGCAGCGGGCAACCCGGGTTAATAAATTACCGACACCATAAATGTAAAACCTTGAGTCTGCGTAGCGGCTGGCATTTAATTGTTGAGATGGTGCTGGGCGCTCCGCTACTTTAAGACTATTCTGTGTCGCGTTGACTACCTGCGTCAGACTAAGCTCTCCAGCGCCAATTGCTGCGTATAAACCGTCAGTGCCGTGTTTATTAAACTTACTGGCAATACTGTCGATCTGTCCCAGATTAATGCCCAGATGGCGAAATTCTCGATCCAGTATGCGTTGTCCTGCCTCAATGTTTTGTTCTCGATTTTGTGCGCGAAACCACTGCTGAACCTTGGCTCTTGCCCGGGTAGACTGTAAATAGCCCAGCGATTTAACCAGCCAATCACGACGCGGCGCATCGGTTTTACCAGTAATGATTTCAACTTGGTCACCGGTTTTTAATGTCGAACTCAAACTGACGATATCGCCATTCACTTTAGCCCCGCGACAGCGATGACCAATTTGGGTGTGCACCCGATAAGCAAAATCGATCGGCGTGGCCCCCACGGGCAGGTCGATAATATGCCCTTCCGGCGTAAAAACATAAACTTGCTCGGTGCCACTTTCCAGCTCAATAAAATCACCCAGGTTTTCATGCCACTCCAGGACTTGTCTCAGCCAGGCAATTTTGCCTTCGTAATTATCCCCTGCGGCATTATTATCACCTGCTTTGTACTGCCAGTGGGCACAAATACCCAGCTCGGACTCTTCGTGCATTTCATAAGTGCGAATCTGAATTTCAACGACTTTACGACCCGGGCCAATAACAGCAGTGTGCAATGATTGATAACCGTTTTCTTTCGGCGAGGCGATATAGTCATCGAATTCGTTGGGAATATTTCGCCACTTACTGTGAACAATACCCAGTACTGCATAACAGTCGCTGACCGTTGGCACTAGCACCCTGATAGCGCGGATATCATAAACTTGGGAAAAACCAATATCTTTGCGGTGCATTTTCCGCCAGATACTGTAAATATGCTTTGCTCGCCCAGTGACCTCACTGCGCTTACCTATTTTATCCAGCTCACCTTTAATGGTTTCAATTGCAGCTTTTATATATTGTTGACGGTCAATTCGTTTTTCATCGAGCAAGCGAGCAATTTGTTGATATTCATCAGGCTCAAGATAACGGAAGGCCAGATCTTCCAGCTCCCACTTTAGCTGACCAATACCGAGCCGATCGGCTAGGGGAGCATAAACATCGAAAATTTCCCGGGCAACCTGTCTGCGCTTTGCCTCGGGCGCGGTTTTTACCATGCGAATGGCACAGGTGCGCTCGGCCAACTTAATCAGCGCAACTCGCACGTCATCGATCACTGAAACCAGCATTTCTCTGACTTTATTGGCCTGTTGAGCAGCATCCTGACCCAGTACATTTTGTTCAGAGTCACTGCGCAAACCACTGATCACAGCCATACGCAATACATTGCTGATTAATGTTGCGACAACCTCGCCAAAGACCTCGCGTACAGTATCAATACTGAGCTTTTCCTCTCGTACAGAGCGATACAGGATAGCCGCCTGCAGGCCTTCACAATCCATACGCAGATCGGAAAGAATATCGGCAATTTCCAAGCCCATTTGCAAGATACTGCCGCGAAATTGTGAATTGCCCGCCCGCTGTGCGCTCTCTTCTGCTTGCCTCGCCAGTTCAGCAGCCTGACTTAGTTTTTCTCGAGCAGGCTGATCCAGGTTACTTTTAGTAGCGATTTTATCCAGCCAAAAGTCAACATCAGCGCTATCTTCCAGAGGGACGGCATGGATTTCTCTAACTTGTACCAAGGGCAGCTCCTAAGCCAAAAAACTAGTTAAGGTTAAGGTTTAAATTCAAACACTGAACAACCCTGAAGAGAGATAGCGATCACCGCGATCAGAAATCGACACCACTATCGTGGCATTTTCTACTTCACTGGCCAGTCGTAATGCCCCTGCCACTGCACCACCGGATGAGACGCCACAGAAAACACCTTCCTTACGAGCCAGATCACGCATCGTATCTTCGGCTTCCTGCTGGCTAATATCGAGGGTTTTATCAATGCTGGCCGCGTCAAATATCCCCGGTAAATAAGCCTTCGGCCAGCGGCGAATACCGGGGATACTGGCCCCTTCAGCGGGTTGTAAACCGACGATTTGAATCCCTTTATTAAAGCTTTTTAGGGCCTGAGAAACTCCCATAATAGTACCTGTAGTCCCCATGGCCGCGACGAAATGGGTAACCGTGCCCCCTGTTTGCTGCCAGATTTCCGGCCCAGTGCCTTCTATATGGGCGAGAGGGTTGTCGGCATTATTAAACTGATCAAGTACCAGGCCCTTGCCCTCAGCCTGCATTTTTAGAGCCAGGTCTCGAGCACCTTCCATGCCCTCCTTCTGACTGACCAAAATCAGTTCCGCGCCATAGGCTAGCATCGCCTCTTTGCGCTCCTTCGTCATGTGATCGGGCATAATCAAAATCATTCGATAGCCCTTTATCGCCGCCACCATGGCAAGAGCGATACCAGTATTGCCACTCGTTGCTTCGATAAGCGTATCGCCAGGTGCAATCGTGCCCCGAGCTTCGGCATGGGCAATCATGCTCAAGGCGGGACGATCTTTTACCGAACCCGCTGGATTATTACCTTCGAGCTTAAGCAGTACAATATTATTACGCCCCGCATTGAGGCGCTGCAATCGCACCAGTGGTGTATGGCCAATACAAGACTCTATGGTCGGATATTCCATCTTTGTGTTTTTCTCGTTAACAAAATCACTATTTTAGGCCGGCAGGACATTACTTTCGATTCAATCGCACCAATTCCTAAGACAGCTTGTGCATATCGACTTTCGTTACTAGCATACTAACGACGTGATACCTACAACCCGCCTATTAGGCGCTCAGGACCACAAAGGCCAATGCCATATCCTGTTCATCTGACAGACTAAGATGAATCGTTTCAGTCCCCAGAGCTTTAGACACTTCCAGGGCCTTGTTTGATAGCGTTATTTCTGGCGCGCCACTTAAGCTATTGGTGATCAAAATATGCTGCCATGACACGTCGCCAATACCCGTTTTTAATGCTTTACTCAGCGCTTCTTTGGCAGCAAAACGCTTGGCGAGGAAAGAGGCCTGCTGTCTTGGTTTCTTTTTATGGCGAAAAGTTTCAAATTCCTCGGGGCGTAAAATACGCCTGGCAAAGGCTTCGCCTCGTCGCTTTAACACGGCATCTATTCTGCTAATGTGTACCAGATCGCTACCAATACCTACTATCATCCTCGCCCTACCCGTTGCGCCATCGCTATCGTCCCTTCTCCACATTCGCTCGACTGGTTGGAATTGAGGCCTGGCGGAATAGTTGCCGGCTTAACAGTGGGCGCTCACCGAGCTGAGCTTGCAGGGCGGTGCGTAATAGCCGTTTTGCACAACGCCTGACCTCTGACAACTGATAATCATCGTCAGCCATGGCTAATAAATACTCGCCCCGAAAGCCACTTTCTTTAATCTGCTGAGAAAAATCATCAATGCGCATAAAGCCTTGATCAGGCGTAAAGTAATAATACTCTGTTGCAACGATGGGGCGGTCTTCAACAAGTTCGGCGGTCATGTCAAAGCCATAACCCATCTCATCTAACAATAATAGTTCAAAGCGTCGCAACAGCGGCTCAGGGTCATCGCAAGCACTGAGTTGCACGATAAGATCACTGTAACGATCAAATAAACTTTCGTGAGGCACATACTCAGGCAATAGGCGCACTAGCAACTCATTGAGGTATAAACCGACATAAAGCATCTCACCCTGCAGGGCAGCACTATTACCCGAGGCTTCAACCGCTGTCAGGTTTTTGAGATTGCCCTTGCCCCGCCAGGACAGTGACAAGGGTGTAAAAGCCTGAAGTTGATGGCCGCCAGGTTTACGTTTGCCACGAGTCCCTTTTGCCACCACGCCCAAGCGACCAAAGTCGCGGGAAAACAAATCAACTAATTGGCTGCTTTCACGATAGCCTCGTGTGTGTAGTACATAGGCTTTTTGGTTTTCCGTATTCATATCGATTATAACGCAGCGACAATGGTCAGGCCCTACCAGGCGAAACCTATCGACTCACTCGTTAAGGCCCCTAAAACGGACAAATCAATCTTGATAACCCAGACTGCGTAAAGCTCTCTCATCGTCAGACCAGCCGCTGCGGACTTTCACCCAGAGCGTCAACATCACTTTACTATCAAACAGTCGTTCCATATCGATGCGCGCAGCTTGTCCAATACTTTTTAGGCGCTGGCCTTTTTCACCAATTATTATTTTCTTTTGCCCCTCTCGCTCAACCAATATTAGGGCATTGATATGGCGAACCTGCCCCTTCATTTCAAAGGCTTCAATTTCGACGGTAATTTGATAGGGCAGCTCGGCACCGAGTTGGCGGGTAATTTTTTCGCGCACAAGCTCGGCGGCGAGAAAGCGTTCAGAGCGGTCGGTAATTTGATCTTCGGGAAAGAGAAAGCTATTTTGCGGAATATGTTGGCTGATTCGCTCTTCCAATACCTCCAGATTTTTTTTCTGCAATGCAGAAACAGGAATAATCTCAGCATTGGGCATAATGCCTTGTAAATACTCTATATGGGGCAGGAGCTCGGCACTGTCGTCTAATCTGTCAACCTTGTTGACGGCGACAATGAGCGGCGAATTCGAAGCGCTTAGCTTGTCAGCAACGGCTTGATCGGCTTCAGTCCATAGCAGTCGATCGACGACAAAAACAATTACATCAACATCGCGAATCGCCGTTTCTGCCGCTTTATTCATATAGCGATTAATCGCCTTATCCTGGCCGCTATGAATACCCGGGGTATCAACAAAAATAAGCTGACAATCATCTTCAGTTTTAATTCCCAACACGTTGTGGCGCGTGGTTTGCGGCTTACGCGAGGTAATACTCAGTTTTAAACCGAGCAAATGATTAAGCAAAGTCGATTTGCCGACATTTGGGCGACCGACGATGGCGACATAACCGCAGCGTTGTTGAATCTCTTCGACTATCATTCGATCACCGTCCTGTTCCAAGGATGTTACTTTTTTACCTGTAAATCATGCAGTGCTACTTGCGCAGCTGCCTGTTCGGCCTTGCGGCGGCTGCTGGCTTCACCTCTATAGTCACTAAGCTCGCCTTCAAGGTAGCATTGCACTTCGAAGTGCTGAGCATGCCCCTCACCACTGACCGTCAAAAGTTTGTACACGGGTAGAGATTCCCCCTTGCCCTGCAAATACTCCTGCAAACGAGATTTTGCATCTTTATGCTCATCAGCCAGGGACAAGTTTTGCAATAAAGGCTCAAACCAGCTGATAACACAGGCCTGACAAGTAGCAAACCCTGCGTCGAGTAGAATAGCACCGATCACTGCTTCGTAAGCCCCAGCCAGTATAGAGTCACGCCGAAAACCGCCGCTCTTTAACTCTCCAGAACCGAGTCGCAGTTGGTCACCGAGGTCAATCGCCCGCGCCATCTTAGCCAGGGCCTCGCCCTTGACCAAGGTTGCTCGCAAGCGGCTTAAATCACCTTCGCTAGCCGTGGGAAAATGGCGATAAAGCATCTCACTAACGACCATGTCCAAAACGGCATCACCAAGAAACTCCAGTCGCTCGTTATTGCTTGAAGCAAAACTGCGGTGAGTTAAGGCTTGTTCTAGTAAGCGAAGGTCAGAAAAACTATGACCTAGGCGATTAATAAAGCGTTGAAGGGAAATATTCACCAATATATAACGCCGATGCAAAAACTAGAGTGCTGAGGTGTCATAGGTATTTTCAAAAACAACGACAATATCCACATTAGCAAAGAAGTGAACACGACGTTCGTAATCAAGACTCACAATGGTCGCTGTTTTTTTACGTTCGATCACTGTGTCTTTAGCATTAACATCACGCACGTTATTGATAGTAAAAGAGTCTTGCAAGCGTCTGCGTATTTGAGCGTCACTGAGTTT
>JBFHDT010000035.1:0-11416 GCA_041584575.1 Porticoccaceae bacterium | reverse complement strand
GGGCTGTCCGGCAGGACGCAGCTCTTCTTTAGTAACCGCTTCATAAAAACTACGGCTGAGTGTTTCGCCGACCACTTCCTGACGCACACCGGGACCGAAACGCTGCTTGATAACCTTGGCGGGGATTTTACCTTTGCGAAAACCATCGATACGTACAGTTTGTGAAGCCTTCTGCAGACGTTGAGTAACCTCACGATCAATTTCTTCAGCGGGAACACCCACTGTCATACGTCTTTCGAGCCCGGAGGTTGTCTCTATAGAAACCTGCATGGAATATCCTCACAACAGTCATTGGATTTAAGAATTAAGTCTGAAGCACCCCACAAAAGGGCCGCTCAATAAATAGTTGGTGCGGAAGGGGGGACTTGAACCCCCACGCCTTACGGCACTGGTACCTAAAACCAGCGTGTATACCAATTTCACCACTTCCGCTAAACCTGCTCGCAGCTACTATCACCGCAATTTGATCCACCTGAACCTTTAGATTTGTCGGTACAAGTTTCTCACTTCTGCGGAGTGGGGTTTAGGCCCACCCCGCTAAGGGGCGCAGATTTTGCCACAGCGTCTGCTCGGGAGCAACCAGATACATCGACATTCCTCCTTATAAAGCACAACAGTTTTGCAAAGACCTGATTAAAGACCACGTTCCAGACAACATTTAGGCAAAAATAGGCCGCAAGTTAAATAGTCAACACCGGTTGGGAGAGTAAAATAATTCCCTGACCCGGCCCACAATTGCGAATAAGAGAAGCAGAGCCAAGGACTGGCAATAAGACTGCCTGCTCTGCATTTAATCTTGCAGTATCAGCGCCAAAATCGAACACTCCAGAGACTACCATCAACAACTGATAACTTTCAGCAGGAGGATTTTTCCAACAAGCACCTTTCGCTAGCGTGATACGCTGTACCTGAAAGTCATCGAAGCTGACCACCAGCTCACGACAGACACCCTGCCCTTCCTCAAGGACCGTCAGTTTCTGTTCAACTTGAGACTGCAAAGACATCAAGGCCACCGCCTCTTCTGTATCCCAATGCTCTTGAGTCAATACTTTTTGGCTAAAAGCAAGAATTTTGCGCTCATAGACCGGCGATTGAAATTCCACCGTGCGTACACCGTGTTGCAGGGCGTGGGGCGTCAGGCACGGCACTTTCACCACATCGCCCTCCCTTAAGCTCTGCATATGGGTAAAACGATTCATCGCCTCACGTAGCACCAATTCTTTTTTTTGTAGCTCAGGTGTTAGCTGTTCGTGCCACTGTTTTAATAAAGCGGCCTCGACAGGCTGGTTCAAGTCCAGCCCTTGATCAAGACGTTGTTGATCGAAGATCAGGTCAATCTTCCGTCTGACCTGCTCATAGTTATGGACCGCTTGCAGGTAGGCCTTGCGAAACTCATCGGGACTATCAAACTCATCACGAACACTCTGCGCAAAACCGAAACGAATACCCCCCTCGCCATCGGGCCAACTCTGGGGGTCGACATGGGTGACGACATAAACTTCACGTTTTTCCTCGTGAAGCTCAAAATAAAGATCGCCATAAACGGGTTCGGGTAGTGGGTCGAGAATTTTTAATAAATTTACCCCCCCCTGTGCTACACCGAGTAAACGCTTTGGTAGTAGCGCCAACAACCAGGGAATGGGTACACTAGAAACACCGTCACTGAAACCCGACTGGCCTCGCTCTTCAATACCTGTGTACCAGATTTCTTGCCCCCAGGGCTTAGCAATAGCAATGGGCGACAGTAGAATAGCTTGGTCAAGATTGAAAAGAGGTACTGCTAAGCGGGTCGCCAATGAACACAAGCTATCACTCGTTAAAGGGCCAATCATTGTCGCCAGAGCCGCCTCACATTGAGGAGAGTTGTCCGTTAGTAAAACACGCAAACCGTCCTTATCTTTAACGAGTACTGCTAAAAGCGTAATTACTGGTGATGTTGGCAAATAATATTGAGTGAAGTCAAAACGTAGAATTAACGCGTTATCAGTAGAGCGTAAAAATTGCTCAACGGCCTCTTCTGGACGACCCCCATTGCCAAGCTGTTTTATCACCGACGACCTCTCATAAACGAATGTTCGAGAGAGTTTAACAAATGCTCCGATGGTCGCCGCTATATTTAATAAAAGTTATTTTAAAGGCACTGACTAACCTTGTTTGATGTAAACAATGAAAAGTATGAATAACTGTTGACCTTTGGCCCTCAATCGCTATAAATGCACCTCACCTGGCGCACACTGCACTAGGTCTACAGTCAAGGAGCTCTCTATGTCTATATTTAATAAGTCTACCTTCACAGCTACGTTATTTAGCGTTGTTCTTTTGGGTTTATCCGCTTGCGGGGGAGATGAGCCTGCCTCAGATGTTGATAAAGCAGAAGAAATGAGAGGCGTGGTGAAAGATGTCTCTTCAAAAGCCAAGAAAACCGCATCCGAAGTGACTGCTAAAGCAAAAGAAACGGCGTCCGAAGTGACTGCCAAGGCGAAAGAAACCGCGTCTGAAGTGACTGCCAAGGCGAAAGAAACCGCGTCTGACACAGTGCAAAGTATAGAAGATAAAATAAAAGTCCCTTCTATGGACAATGAAAGCGATTCTGAATGAGTACGCTCTAAACAGTCTTCACCTCCCGCCCAACACTGACGCGGGAGGCTATTAGGCGTAGAGTTTTCGACTGCGGTATCCGGATGCCCTTTTTTGCACTGACTTTAAGTCAGTTCTGACGAAAAACTCTGTAATGGCATTAGCTTCAACTGACCGAACTTTGATAAAAACGTATCAGTTTGACGCTTTCCAGCTCACCCAGATCAGGCTCAGTCACAGCCCGCACTTGATCACACAAAGTAAAGCCCTGTTCTACGAAATCTTTCACTCTTGAATCGGCAACCACCACCTCATTGGCTACCTCTCGAAAACGCTGCAGCAGGGCTCTGTTGTCAGGGTCGTAGAGCACATCAGATGCAAACAATATATCTACCTTCCCATCGAAGGTAAAAAAATCGTCGAGATATTCGAGTTCAACGCCATTCTCTCTAGCATTTAAGGCGCTCGCTTTCAAAGCCAGCGGATCAATATCGCAGGCAATCAATTTAGCTGCCCCAGCTAAAGCGGCGGCAATACCAACCACTCCAGAGCCACAGCCAAAATCTAACACTGTTTTACCCCTGATAGAATGTGCGCCATTCAATAAACGTTCGGCCAGCGCCAAACCACTACCCCAGCAAAAGCTCCAATAGGGGGGATCGGCAAAAATCGCATTCACCTCCTCTTCGCTCAAGGGGGCATCCATTCCATCTGGGTCGATCAACCAAAGCTGAAGATCGTTACAAGTCGTATTTTCAAAGTGTAGCGGTGAAAGTTTTAAGTGGGCAGTCGGCAATAAGCGCTGAATATGGCTCTCCAACTCCCGATGATAGGGGTGAAGTTCAGTATTCAAGACACATCACCCCGACATTGCGTTTCTCGCAACTGAGCCTTGCCAGAACCCAGCATAATACCAATCCAGGCGGTATCGGAGTCACTCTCCAAAGCGATCTTAACCAGTATGGTAAGGGGAATAGACAGTAGCATGCCGACTGGCCCTAACACCCAGCCCCAGAAAATCAGAGATAGGAAAACGACAAGGGGCGAGAGGTTTAAACCCTTGCCCATCCAGCGGGGTTCAACAACATTACCAATGACTAGATTAATTGTGACATAAGCCAGGGCAAGAAAGCCGGCCTGCCCTGGCCCTAGTTGAATCAGAGCCAGTAATACCGCCGGAATAGCTGCCAGGAAAGAACCCACCGTTGGTACAAAATTGAGAAGAAACGCCAGCAGAGCCCACATCACTGGGTAATCCACGCCCTGTATCCACAGTACTAACAGAACGAGCAAACCAGTTGCCAGGCTAAGTAAGGTTTTAATCGCGAGATAACGATTAACACTACCACTAAAGTTCTTCAGACTCTCTAGAGAACTCTCGCTAGCACCCCGGGCATTGAGCAGTTTTTCCCGAAAGCCCACCTCTTCGGCAAAAATAAAGATCACCGTCAGTAAAATTAAAAAAGCATTGGTCATCACATTGCCGAATGATGCCAGCGTATTTCCCGCTAGCTGCATCACAACACTAGGATTAAAACTTTGCTGCCAGACCTCAGGATCCAGGTTGACACCCTTACTCGTCAACCACTGCTGAAACCCGCTGCTTATCAACTGCAAACGTGCCTGATATTCAGGCAAATCGGCACGAAACTCTTTTATCGACGAACCCACCACGGCGCCGACTATTGCTCCCAGGCAAACAACGCCAAGCACGATGAGTAAAATAGCCAAACCACTGGGTACGCGCCTGGATTTGAGCCACACCAGTAACGGCGAACAGATTAAGGCAATAAAAACCGACAATAAAAAAGGCACCAGCAAGGGTTCAGCAGCCTTAAGCCCAGCGATGACAATAACGAAAGCAGCCCCAAACAGGATAAACCGCGCCGCTGTAGAGATATCATTCATTAATCAAGATCCTGATGTTTAAGCTCTTCGAGAATTTGTTGAAGGGCCTGTGTACCTTTCTCCGTAAACAACGTCGCACTGCCATCACCCACATATTCAGTCTCGCCAAGGTCCGAACAACGCTGCTGAATAGCCTGTAGACGCTCGCAATGACGCAGTGGTATACCCATAAAAACATGCCAGTCATTTTCCGTGGCATTGCCCGCCAGCACAAGTTCTAGAAGAGTAATCACATTATTTTTATCAGGACGATACACAGGGGCTCCGAGACGAAGGAATACCCATAATGCTATCGATACAACGAGAAATGTTAATAGTAATGTCAGTACAAAGTTCATGACACATCAATCGTCAACGACGACCTCCTTCATACATTCACGCACCGGCCTTAACAGTACAGGAGTAATATCCATTGCATTGGAGGCATGGACAATGGTGTTTGTAGTGGCCAGTTCGTCGAGACCTGCGGCAAGTAAATCCGCATCGACACCATCAGCAAAAACACCGTGTACACCCGCACACTTAATACGATCAATACCCTGTTTCTGCAATGCCGTAATACATTTCAAAATAGTTTGGCCACTAGCAATCACGTCATCGATAATCACCGCTGTGCACTGCTTATAAGTACTTAAATCCGGCAGACTGACTCGCACATCGCGATCACCAAAGCGCTGCTTATTGCCTATGATAAAGGGGTGTCCGCTATAGATGGCGATCTGCGATACCCACTGCTCACTTTCGGCGTCCGGCCCAACTAACACCAGGTTTGTCTGGTCTTTTAACCAATCGCCCAAGAGGGGTGCCGCGCTTACCACTCGACTTGGGATGGAATAAATTTCATCCAACGTGTGATAACGATGCAGATGGGGGTCCACTGTCACCAACCAGTCTATCTGTGCCGATAAATGCTGAGCAAAAATACGCGAGGTGATGGCTTCGCCCTCAATAAAGCGCCTGTCCTGACGCATATAGCTTAAATAAGGTGCCACCAAACCCACCGAAGCAGCGCCAAATTCACGCAAGGTTTGTACTAAAAACACCAGCGGTAAATATTTACGATTGGGCCGGGACAAATCGGCTAGCACGATACAGTGCCTATTTTCCACGGGCGTATCGATACGCACATAGGACTCACCATCGGGAAATAAGCGCTGGCTGGTTTTACCCTGCTCAACACCCAGTTGCTGCGCTAAAGATGCCGCCAGTGGATGAGGTTCCAGTGCAAAAATAAAGCCTGGACTCGTCACAGTTGTTTTCATCGAATACCTCTTCCACCAAGCACCTTCGCCGATAACTCAATACCTAGAACTAAGCAACTAAGCCTAAATACCTAAGGCGAAACTTCTAAAAGCTGGGTTTTACGCCACAAATAATAAACTGCCGGCAACACCAATAAAACTAACAACAAAGCACTAAGCATACCACCGACCATAGGGGCTGCGATGCGGCTCATAACTTCTGACCCAGTGCCTGACCCCAGTAAAATGGGTAATAACCCGCCAATAGTCGCCGCAACGGTCATCATCACTGGCCGAACGCGTAGTCCAGCACCCCGTATTACCGCTTGTCTGAGCTTCTCTTCATTGATACTCAGCCCTTCGTGTTTACAGGTTGCTACCGCCTCTTCCCAAGACTGGTTAAGATAGACCAGCATGATGACCCCAACCTCCACGGCCACACCCGCAAGAGCAATAAAGCCAACCCCAACCGCAACGGAAAAGTTGTAACCGGCGAGATACATTAGCCATAAGCCACCGGCCACTGCCATCGGCAAAGTCCCCATTATAATGGCCACCTCGGCGATACTTCGAAAATTAGCGTACAGTAATAAAATAATAACCATGAGGGTCAAAGGCACCACATAGGTGAGTTTTTCCTGAGCCCGCAACATGTATTCGTACTGACCCGACCAGGTTAGGGAATAGCCTGGTGGCAAGTTGATTTGCGCATTGACCGTCTGCTGCGCTTCTTGTACATAACTACCAATATCCACACCTTTAATATCGATAAACGACCAACCATTGATCCGCGCATTTTCACTTTTAATGCCGGGTGGACCATCTTCAATATACACGCGCGCCACATCCGAGAGGGCTATACGCTGGCCGCGTGTCGTGACGATGGGCAACAATGCCAGTTGCTCGACGGAATCACGATACGCCTGGGGATATCGAATATTGACCGGATAACGCTCCAGGCCTTCAACAGTTTGAGTAACATTAACCCCACCAATAGCGGTGGCAATCACTTGCTGCACATCGGCAATGGTCAGCCCATAGCGTGCCGCACGCTCTCGATCAATATTCACCTTTATATAGCGCCCACCGGCAACACGTTCAGAATACACCGAGGCAGTACCCGGAACCGTTTTAAGAATAGACTCAAGTTGTAAACCAATCGCCTGTATTTCTTTTAATTGAGGTCCAGAAATTTTAACCCCCACAGGGGTTTTAATACCGGTGGCAAGCATGTCGATGCGGGTTTTAATGGGCATTACCCAGGCATTGGTAATACCTGGGAATTGCAAACGCTCATCCAGCTCCTGACGGATTTTTTCTGCTGTCATGCCCTCGCGCCATTGATCGCGGTCTTTAAATTGAATAAACGTTTCTATCATCGTTAAAGGTGCAGGGTCAGTTGCACTCTCGGCCCGGCCCATTTTGCCAAACACTGTTTTCACCTCTGGCACCGTGCGAATAAGTTTATCCGTTTGTTGCAGAAACTCTCTCGCTTTACCAATGGAAATACCAGGATAAGTGCTGGGCATATACATCAAATCACCCTCGTCCAATGGCGGAATAAATTCGCTACCAATTTGACTGGCTGGCCATAAAGCCAGGAGCGTCAAGAAAAGGGCTATCAATATTGTGCTTTTTGGGGCACGTAGTACCTGCCTTAAAGCCGGCATATAGAGCTTCGTTAAGTAACGATTGAGAGGGTTTTTATGCGCAGCTCGCACTTTGCCACGCACAAAATAGCCAAGTAACACGGGCACAAGGGTAATCGCCAACACCGCAGATGCCGCCATCGCATAGGTTTTGGTGTAGGCAAGAGGGGCAAACATTCGTCCCTCCTGGGCCTCAAGAGCAAAAACAGGGAGAAAACTGACGGTAATAATCAGCAAACTGAAAAACAGTGATGGCCCAACTTCACTGGCCGAGGTCGCAACAATTTGCCAACGATTTTGATCAGTGAGAGCTTTGCCTTCCATCTGCTTGTGCATATTTTCGATCATCACAATAGCGCCATCAATCATCACGCCAATGGCAATCGCAATACCGCCCAGCGACATAATATTGGCATTAATACCCTGTAAGTACATGATGATAAACGCCGTTAAAATACCCACCGGCAAACTGATAATTGCAACTAAAGAAGAGCGAATATGGAATAAGAAAACCATACAGACCACTGCCACCATGGCAAACTCTTCGAGTAATTTATGCCAAAGATTATCCACCGCCCTGCCAATAAGACCGGAGCGATCGTAAACAGTGATAATGTCAACGCCCTCTGGTAGGCCAAGCCTTAGCTCTTCCAGCTTGTTTTTAACGCCATTAATCGTCTGTTGCGCATTGTCACCATAGCGCATCACCACAATACCACCGACCACTTCCCCCTCGCCGTTGAGTTCCGCAATACCCCGGCGCATCTGTGGCCCCAGATTAATATCGGCAATATCTCGCAGCAATAAAGGCGTTCCTTTGACATTCATACCCAGGGGAATGCTTTCAAGATCAGCACGGTTTTTTAAATAACCACTGACGCTAACCATGTATTCTGCCTCGCCCATTTCAACCACCGAGGCACCAATTTCCTGGTTACTGCGCTGCACCGCCTGTTGAATATGGCTGAGAGGAATACCAAAGGCGCGGAGTTTCTCCGGGTCCACCTTGACCTGATATTGTTTGACCATGCCCCCGACCGCTGCTACTTCAGAGACACCAGGCACAGTCTGTAATTCATACTTTAAAAACCAGTCCTGTAAGCTACGTAACTGGCTAATATCGTGTTTGCCGGTTTTATCCATCAGGGCGTAAATATAAATCCAGCCTACACCCGTGGCATCTGGACCTAATTGGGGCTTGGCCGTCGTTGGTAACGTCGGTGCTACCTGACTCAAATACTCAAGTACCCGGCTGCGGGCCCAGTACAAATCAGTATCGTCATCAAAAATCACATAAATATAAGAATCACCAAAAAAAGAGTAACCCCTCACCGTTTTTGCGCCGGGCACAGATAGCATCGCCGTGGTCAGTGGGTAAGTCACCTGGTCTTCTACCACCTGAGGAGCCTGACCAGGGTAGGCGGTTTTAATAATGACCTGTACATCGGAGAGATCGGGTATCGCATCAATCGGCGTATTTTTAAGGGAAAACAAGCCTGCACCTGCTAATACCAGAGCACCGATCACCACAAACAAACGATTATTAATAGACCATCGAATAATTTTTTCTATCATTCTCTGTATCCTCAGTCTCTAGCCATACGCTAAAAATCGGATTCAATACTGGATTCAGAGTCGAGCAGAAAATGCGCTGAGGTCACGACCTTGTCACCTTCTTCAATACCTTTGAGGATTTCTGCCTCGCCACGACCTATGCGTCCCAGGGTTACTGCCACAGATTTAAAACGACCCTCCCCCAGAGCCAGGACCACCCGATTTTGACTGCCTGTGCGAATTAACGCTTGCCGGGGAACTTGCAGAGTCGGGGTCGATTCACCGCTGTGAATAATTACCTGGGCAAACATATTGGGTTTGAGCAGACCACCCATATTGGCAAAGCGTAAACGCACTCGCACCGTTCGAGTTTCGTTATCGAGAATGGGGTAAATATAATCGACCTGCCCCTGCCACTCTTCCCCCGGCAAATAATCCAGTGACATCGTCACAGCGTTACCTACGGCTAGGGCGCCGGCTTGTCGCTCAAAAACTTCGGCGGTGACCCATACTTCATCGAGAGCCCCAACTGACATTAGCGCCGTACCGGGTTTAACAAACATGCCTTCTCTCACACCCAGATTCGCGATAACCCCCTCCTGGGGTGAATACACAATGATGGTTTTTGTCGGCAGGCGAGTTTTTTTTAAGGCATCAATTTGCGCCTGCGCTACTTGTAAAGTCTGCAGGCGCTCTTCTCCAGCGCGAATCAAGCGTTGATTACCCCGTTGCAAGGCAAGGACAAACTCTTCCTGAGCCGACACCAGTTTTGGTGAGTACATGGCATATAAGGGTTGTCCAGCCTGCACCGATTCGCCCTCTGACTTGACATAAAGTTTCTCTAACCAGCCTTCAACCCGAGGGTGAATATGAATCAAACGATCCTCATCAAACCCCACATAGCCGACTGTATTAATCGCCATGTTAAAGGGTTTAAATTGAACCGCCGCCGTGCGCACACCCAGGTTATTCTCAACCTCTGGGGATATTGTCACTGCGCCAGCGCTTCCTTTCGTCTGCTCTGCATAGACAGGCACTAATTCCATGCCCATCGGTGATAAACCCGGCTCATCGCGCCGGTAGTTGGCATCCATTGGTGCTTGCCAATAAAGAGGCTCATTGGACTGGCGTGCCGTTTCATCAGGTTTGGCCACCTGCCAATTAAAATAGTTCGCGCCAACAATAAAGCCGCCAATAACACCAAGCGATAAGGTAATGAAAAAAATCCCGCTATTTTTCATTCTAATTCTCCCTCTAATAAATCAACTACACTGTTAGGCACAATAAAATATTGTATTTTTGCCAGTGCTTTTTGACGTTCGACCTTGAGCTGCAAAGCCATAATCCGAGTATTTAACTCAGCAATGCGGGCGCGTATCACTTCGGCAAAATCACCACCGTCAGAAGTGTAAGCCGCCAGGATAGCGTCGGCCTGATCGTGTACCTGCGGCAACAAGTCATCTTGGTAACGTGTTAAACGTTCATCTAAGCGTCGTAATTCTGCGGCTGCTTGTTCGAAGCCCGCCATCAATTCGCGCAATAGTAGATCCCGTTTCGTTTGGGCAGCCGCTCGTCGATCACTGGCTGCTGAAACGCGACGATCTTGCCGATTGGCCGTGAATAGCGGTAGATCAAGGGTAAAAGCCATGGAAACAAAATCTGCGCGATCATCTCCCCCCGGTTCATCTTCACGATAGGCATAGGCCGCATTGACACCCCACTCCGGTTTATATTGCTGACGGGCCAGTTCTATTCCGGTGGTAATAACGGCGATATTGCGGTCAAGTGCCTGCACTCGGGGGTGTTTGACAATATGCGCCTGCGTCTGGTGTTTATCGTCAAAATCGTTGGGCATCAAGACATTGGTTTGAAGATTGTCGGGTAAGCCTCTCTTCAAAAGTGCTGTAGGCAACCACTCACCGAGCGCCTGTTGCGCAATATCGTGATCTTGCCAAAGGCTACTCAGCCGATCATCAAGTCTGCCCAGTTCGAATTCAGCGCGAATCACATCTTGCTGGCGAGTCGAACCCGATGTGCTCGTGTAATTGGCGTGGGCGACATCAACCAACTGCTCAAATAAATGTCGATTGTTTTCAATTAAGGCCACGCTCTGGCGAGCCAGAAAAGCGTCAAACCAGAGCAAACTCACTTGCAAGATGACCCGCGCTTTTCTATCTGCGCGCAAAAACGGATAAGCAGAGCTTTGTTGACGTTTCTGTTGACGCTTTAATTGCAAGGTATCGCCACGGGGAAAACTTTGCGCAAGCGCCACTCTAAACTGACTCATTGGCTCCTGATCAAAATTAAATGTATCCGTCGCCAAATTAAGCAATCCAACACTTAAGCTCGGATCAGGTAATTCACCATCGGCGATACTTTCTGCCAGCAAGGCCCGTTCGTTAAGCTCACTGCCCTTTATCCAGGGGTCGTTGTTAACGGCATGGTGGATGGCTTGCTGTAGACTCAGTGCAGACTGAGGGGAAATAG
>JBFHDT010000034.1:0-11501 GCA_041584575.1 Porticoccaceae bacterium | reverse complement strand
CGCAATGTAGACCCCAAAGTCGTACATTTTTGGGAAGTGCTGGGGACCTTAAAGTGGGGCATCATTTGTATGTTTCAGGCCTACAAACACCTGTCTGGATTGATTGATTCTTTCGAACACATGGCTATTGGGCGTCGTGCCTGCGAGAACGAAATAGACCTGTTAAAACTTATCGAGGAAGCCTAGTTATGCCACAAGATAGAGCTAGCGCAGAAGAACTACTGGGTGGCGTCGAAGCTTTTCTGCGCCAAGATGTACTGCCACAACTCAGCGGTGCCAGTATTTATAAATGTCGCGTTGCCGCGAATATTCTCAGCATTGTACAGCGGGAATTGGCCCAGCGTGACAAAGCGGATAGCGCGGAATTACAAGGGCTGCAAAACTTGTTAGGACGCGAAGGCAGGGGGGACGATAACGCAGCTCAACTCGATGATCTCAATGCTGAACTCTGTGACAGTATTCGTAATGGCAAACTTGATAACCAAAGAAGCGCAGTGATAAGCCATGTACGCACCAGCCTGCAGAATAAGCTGGCCATTGCCAACCCGAAATATGCGGGTTATCGCGAGAGTTTGGGCGAATAGCCCAGCCCGATATTTTTGTTACACAGTGATAGTCCCAATAAATAAACGTTTTCAGAAAAATCAAATAATAAAAATATTATTGTTGTTGGTAAACCTTGGTTGTTAAGACTTAAAGAGTAAGGTTTAGCGGCGGTAAACTTCATTATCGAAGTATCCGATGTCAACGTTAAACAGTATTAAACCTATGTTTAGAGGGCGTGGCCGTTCTTGACTTTACTCAGTATGTTGCCGGGCCAACGGTGACACGGATGATGGCGGAACTGGGTGCGGAAATTATTAAAGTCGAGCAGTCGCCTGATGGAGTCGAGCAGTTGTAGTGCTTCCATAGTGGCTCTACCGTAGGGTGCCGTTTTAGGATTGGCCAGAGCAATGTGGCGTATGCCATTTTCAGGCCAGTGGCCGTTACGCAAAATATTGCCCTGGGGGTCGATGAGTTCGGCTTGGCTGCTCCACAAGACGAGCTGGTCACTGGCATAAATAAATAAACTGTCAGGGACGTCAAGCCCATCTTGAATCAGTTGCCGAGGTCGTTGTTCATCAGCTGACAGAAAAACATCGAAGGGTGCACCATTTTTTACTTGCGCAAACAGAGTCCCGCTTGAGGCAAAACTAGTCACTAAGGGGTGGCCGCTCTTGCGTTAAAATAAGTATTTAATCGTACCGGAAAAATTGGCGGCAATGGCGGCCGTGACCTGTTCAGCCTGGGCACCAATGCTCAGCGTTATGGTGAATAGCAAGCTAACGAACTAAATCTTGAAGGAGGGCAATAATTGTTTTAGTAAATTGAAAATAGTAAGTGCCTCACCGGTTTCGGCATATTGAGATTATAGATTTGATGCCGTTAGTAATCGCTTGTGGTGGCTCCTGTTTAAGAGAAGTGTCATTTAATTGTAAGTCTGTTAATTAAAAGGCTCTTAATTTCAGCCCCTAATTATTGCCTCCTTCACCGCTTTTACCTTCTCAAGGAGTTTGTAGTGTCATAACACAGGGCTGAGCCACGGGCTTTCAGGCAGTTTGCCAGTGGATTCATTAGGAGCCTCTCAGCAAGTAATAAGCTGGTATCTGACGGCTAAAAATTTCGTTCACAGTTAATCAGAGCTTTCTCGTCTCTGGGGTTGAGGGGCTAGCGTATAAAGAGTGGCTAAGTAAATACCTCGAAATCAAGTTGGAGGGTTTATTTCATGGTGAGGTGTTAACAGGGTCACAATATTTGCAAAGCAGTCCGCACCAACAGCAGTGCGTAGTGTTTATGAACTTGACATAATCTGTTGCCAATAATACTAGTTAGGTAAAGTCGTATGACTAATATAGAACTGCTTCTAGAGCTGTTTCCGAACCGCTTAAAACTTCATTCAGCTAGAAACAATCTGTTTATTGCTGAATAAGTATGGGGGAATTTGGGCACACCGGCACCGTAAAAGGGTGGAGCAAACAATTCACGATACGTCTATTGCGGCTCTGGTTGCCGCTGGTGCTTATTCTAGGGTTGGTGGTTGTGCTTCTTTACCGTCATCAGGCTAATCATGTCGCTACCATCGCCAAGGTTAACGGTCGGCAGTGGGTAAAGACGGCTGAGCACACGATTAACGCCGAGCTGGATCAATTGCGCAGCGACGTGCTGTATCTGGCCGAGCACACGGCGCTCCAGCAATGGCTCACCAAGGGTGGTTCGGGGGCTCAGCAATTCAGCCGGGACTTGCGTGTTTTTGCCGCTCATCGCGGCCGTTACGACCAAATCCGCTTTATTGATTTACAAGGCCGTGAGCAGCTCCGTATTGACTGGGGTAGCGGCCGACAAGCTCATCTTGCCCCACAATTGCAGATTAAAGCGGATCGTTATTATGTGCGTAACACCCTGGCGCTTGGGCAGGGCGAGATTTATATCTCGCCCTTTGACCTTAATATTGAGCATGGCGAAATCGAAAACCCGATAAAACCGATTATCCGGCTCGGTACCCCTGTGTTCGATGAGCAGGGGCGCAAACGAGGTTTGATCGTAGTCAATTATCTGGGACAGCGGCTACTGGATCAGTTGGCGAACATCCCCTCAGGCAGCGACAATCCGTTGTGGCTGGTCAATCTTGAGGGTGACTGGCTACTGGGGCCGGATCCGACGTTGGAGTGGGGGTTTATGTACCCACAACGCACCTCTACCCGTTTTGAGCATGTTTTCCCGCAAGCCTGGATTCGTCTGCAACAGATGCCACAGCATGGCCAGTTCAGCGTGGATGAGGGCTTGTTTATTTATACTCGCATCACGCCGTTGCAAGATGCTGCTGGTGTCAGTGACGCCGACTGGATATTGATTGATCACCTCCCGGCTGCTGTGTTGGCTCAACGCACCGCTTCCATTACGCATCAGCTGGCGGCTGTGTTCATCATTTTGGTGAGCTTGCTGGCTGTTATGAGTGGCGTCATCGCCTGGGCAGGCGAAAGGCGCCGACAAAACGAAGAGTCGTTACGTGCCAGTGAGGCGCGCTTTCGTGGTTTACTTGATTCAGCTCCGGATCCGATTGTTATTGTTGATCAGATGGATTGCATTAGTCTTGTTAACGCTCAGGCCGGGAAGACATTTGGTTATACGAGTGAAGAGTTGCTTGGTCAGTCGATTGAAATACTGATCCCAGCGCGTTTTCATAAGGCCTTCATTGCGAATCGCAACAGGTATATGGCTGATCGTACTACTCGTCCGATGGGGAAAGGTACCCAACTGTACGGTGTACGTAAGGACGGTGGTGAATTACCCGTCGAAATTAGCCTAAGTCCGCTCAAGACTGATCAGGGCACGTTGGTTACCATCATTATTCGTGATATCACCGTACGCAAGCAGGCTGAAGAGGCACAACGACAGGTGCAAACACGTTATCGGGAACTGGTGCACAACCTACCTGTGGGCGTGTGTCGTAATACTTCCGGTGAGCATGGGCGTTTTCTCGAGGTGAACCCGGCGATGCTCGATATTTTTGAAGCGACTTCCAGTGAACAGCTTTTAGCTTGCCCTTTGAGTGATATCTACTGCGATCCGGCCGCCCGGCAGGTTTTTCTCGATAAAGTTATGTGTAAAGGCTATGTCAATAGTGAAGAATTAATCCTCAAAACTTTGCGTGGGCGAAAATTCCATGCGGCAATCACTACCGCCATGAAACGCGATGAAAACAACAATATTTATTTTGACGGTCTTATCGAAGATATCAGCGCTCGCAAGAAAAATGAGCATCGTATCCAACGATTGAATGCTAGCTTGCACGCTCGGTCGGTGGAGTTGGAGGCCTCAAATAAGGAACTTGAGGCCTTCAGTTATTCCGTTTCCCATGATTTGCGGACCCCTTTGCGAGCCATGGATGGTTTCAGTCGCACCTTGCTCAAAGACTATGGTGATCAGCTGGATGAGCGGGGCAGGGATCGTCTCGATCGCATACGCGCAGCTGCCCAGCGCATGGCGGCATTGATTGACGACCTTCTTAAATTATCGCGAGTTAGCCGGACCGAATTGAAGCGTGAGCCCGTTGACCTGACTCAGCTGGCCAGCAAGGTGATGACACGCTTGCAAAAAACAGAACCGGATCGTGCTCTGCGTTTCATCGTGCAATCGGACCTCGTTACTCAGGGTGATGTGCATTTACTACAGGTGGTGCTGGAAAACTTATTAGGTAATGCCTGGAAATTTACCGGTAAACGTCCTGAAGCTGTCATTGAAGTTGGCAAGGAAGCGTCAGGTGATGAGAATACCTATTTTGTGCGTGATAACGGTGCGGGCTTTGACATGGCTCATGCAGACAAGTTATTTGGCGCTTTTCAACGTTTGCATGATGTTCGAGATTTTGCCGGCACCGGCATTGGCCTGGCGACTGTGCAGCGAGTGATCCATAAGCATGGCGGACGGATTTGGTCGGAAAGTACTGTTGATAAAGGTGCCACTTTTTATTTTACCGTAACGTAAGGTGAGTGTATGAGCGACAAGGCGATTTTGCTGGTGGAAGACAATCCAGATGATGAATTATTGACTCTGGATGCTTTCGCAGCGAACCGGATTGGCAACAAGGTCGTGGTAGCGCGCAATGGTGTCGAAGCACTCGATTACCTATTTGGTACTGGCGATTGGGCCGGCCGCGACGTCATGGATTGGCCTGCCGTCGTGTTGTTAGATTTGAAATTACCCAAGATCGACGGATTGGAAGTACTGCGCCGTGTCCGTGCCGACGAACGCACTTCAATGTTGCCGGTGGTGATCCTGACTTCATCTATCGAGGATGAAGATCGGCTCAAGGGGTATTCACTAGGTGCTAATAGCTATGTCCGTAAACCGGTTGACTTTGATGAGTTCGTTAACGCTGCGGGGCAACTCGGGCTTTACTGGTTATTACTCAATCAAACACCCCCCGCATCAAGGAAATGAGAGACATTATTTATGGAAGAAAAGCAGGACTCTGAAGAACCGCTGCGCGTTTTAATCGTAGAGGATAGAGAAGATGATGCCTTGTTAATGATCGATCATCTCGAGTCTAACGGTATCGTTTGTGACTGGCAGAGAGTTGATACCGAAGAGGCAATGCTTAAAGCTATTGAAAAACGTTGGGACGTAGTTTTCTCAGATTATTCCATGCCCCAGTTCAATGGCAAGCTTGCTTTGCAGACACTCCGCCAACATGATCCGGATCTTCCTTTTATCATCGTTTCAGGGACTATTGGCGAGGAAGCGGCGGTCGAAGCAATGAAGTCTGGTGCCCAGGATTACGTGATGAAGACGGATTTGTCACGTTTATTGCCGACAGTAAAACGTGAATTACGCGAGGTTCAGCTGCGACGTGAACGTCGCCAGACCCAAGAGACGCTTCGTAAATTATCCCTGGTAGTGAAACAAGCGGCTGATAGCGTTTTCATCACTGACCCCAGTGGATGTATTGAGTATGTAAACCCGGCCTTTGAAACGCTCACCGGTTATACCAGCGATGAAGTTAGAGGCCAAACGCCTGCCTTCCTGCGCTCCGACAATCACGACAGTATTTTCTATGAAGAGCTGTGGGAGGTCATTAAAAGTGGCGGCGTTTTCATGGGAAATATTATCAATCGGCACAAGAATGGTGAGCTGTTCTACGAAGAAAAAGTCATTACACCACTAACCGATGAGTTCGGAGAAATAACCCATTTTGTTTCGACGGGAAGAGATATCACAGCCCGGATTAAGGCAGAGAATGCTCGAGTACGTTTGGTGGCGATTCTGGAGGCAACCCCTGACCTGGTCGCCATTTTGAAACCAAACGGTTGCCTGCGTTATCTAAACGGCTCAGGGCGCAGTTTACTGGGTCTCGAACCTGAAGAGCCTGTTGAAGGGCGTAGCCTGAAGGATATTTTTCCCGATTCGATGGCTCAGCAATTCATGACTACTATCTTACCTGCGGTAGAGCAAGACGGCACATGGTCGGGTGAGACGATGTGTGTGACCGCAGATGGAGAAATGCCGATTTCTCAGGTCGTGCTGGCTCACTATGATGCCGATAATAACATTGAGTATCTCTCTACCATTGGCCGGGATATCTCTGAGCGTAAGCGTTTCGAGGCCGAATTACAGCACCAGGCTACCCATGACAGCCTGACGAGTCTGCCGAACCGTTTTTTTCTTATCGATCGTTTAAACTCGGAGATGAAATATGCCCGGCGACACAAATGTGCCATCGCGGTAATGTTTCTCGATCTGGATAATTTTAAACGCATTAATGACACGCTTGGTCACGCAGCGGGAGATGCCCTGCTACAGCAAGTAAGCCAGCGGCTGCGAAACTGTTTGCGCCCCAATGATACCGTTGCCCGTCATGGTGGCGACGAGTTCACGATCATCATCGGTGACCTTTACCAGGTGGAGAATATTCTTGTTGTTCTAAATAAACTTCGAGAGGTCTTCGAGAGGCCCGTCATCATCGATAGCCATGAGATCTACATCACCTTCAGTACTGGTATTTCAATGTATCCGCATGACGGAGATAAGGTGGAGGATCTATTACGTCACGCAGACACCGCTATGTATCAGTCTAAATCGTCAGGCTCGAACCAGTACCGTTTTTATGCCTCCGATATGAATGCTCGCGGTCATGAGCTGCTGACCCTTGAGGCCGAATTACGGCAAGCCTTAGAAAACAATCAGTTTGTGCTTTATTATCAACCCCAGCTAGAGTTGCACACGGGTCATATTGTTGGAGCGGAAGCACTGATTCGATGGCAGCATCCCACACGTGGGTTGGTAGCTCCAGGAGACTTTATTCCCCTGCTAGAAAACTCGGGTTTAATCATTCCTGTCGGTGAATGGGTGTTGCGTCAGGCCTGTATAATGCATCGCCACTTGAGAGCAGTCGGCTTAGAGGATCAACGTATTTCTGTTAACGTCTCGGCTGTTCAATTTAATGATGAGGATTTTCTCGGCAAAGTGCGCCAGATCATCCAGGAAGAAGAGTTGCCGCCACAGCAACTAGAACTGGAAATTACAGAAAATATCGTTATGCAGGATCCAGTGGCTGCCACCGAAATATTACAGAAACTGGACGAGATTGGCGTACGTATCGCCATTGATGATTTCGGGACGGGATATTCTTCATTAATCTACCTCAAACGTTTCCCTTTAAGTATATTAAAAATAGACCAGGCTTTTGTTAGAGAGCTTATCAGTGATTCCAATGATGCTGCTATCGTCGAAGTCAGTATTCTACTTGGGCAGAAACTCAATCTTGAAGTGATAGCAGAAGGTGTTGAAACTATAGAGCAGCTTGATTTTCTACGCAGTCAGGGTTGTCAATTTGCTCAGGGCTTCTATCTAAGCCGACCCATGCCTGCGAATGATTTCATAGGTTTGCTGAGAAAACCGGCATCACCTTGAAGGTTCTCACCATCTATTACATGTACTGCGTGGGGCAAAAAAGAACCTCCTTCCGTCGATTCCACTTACCCCTTTCTTCGAGGGGTCTTTACACAAACTCTCTTTTTTTATGTTGTAAATAGGCGGTTTTTGCGAGCTGATGACCTATCTTTGGTTCGTCTATGGGTTATGAGTCGCTAGTCTTACAGGTCTTGTGCAGAGCATGGTAGGTGGAGCTGTGGATGCGATAATGAACTTTGAGTCGTAATAAGCCTTTAAGGGTATTCTCGGTTACTTTATGGCAGGACCAAATTAACCACGGTAATAACTGTGCCAATAAATAGTACTGTAAAAATAATACCGGCAAATACAAAGGTTTTAATATTGCCGTGCTTGAAATCTTTCTCTCGGTTGGCATTACTTTGCACGCCAATCGCCGCCGACAGGGTGCTTTTTAATAGATCGAGAGCGCCGGGCTTTTCTTGATCTTGTGATTGCTGCTCGTCTTTAGGTTCTTTGGACATTGATGACTCCTTAATCAGGGTTGTAGCCGAGCACTGGGGCGAGTTCGCGCTCCAGTTGTTTACGGCTGCAATTTTTACGCTGGGCCAGACTTTCGATTTGGTCGCGTTGTATTTTACCCGTATTAAAATAGTGCGCTTCTGGGTGGCCGAAATACCAGCCGCTCACCGAGGCGGCAGGGAACATAGCGTCACTTTCAGTGAGGGTAATATCGGCGTTTTCCTCGGCATTGAGCAAGCTAAAAATAGTGCGTTTTGCGGTGTGATCGGGGCAAGCCGGGTAGCCAGGTGCCGGGCGAATACCCTGATATTTCTCGCTAATTAAAGCCGCGTTATCGAGCTTCTCATCGCTGGCATAACCCCACAACTCCATGCGAACACGTCGGTGCATGTGCTCTGCCAGTGATTCCGCTAAACGGTCAGCCAGGGCTTTGACCATAATAGCATTGTAATCGTCACCCTTGGCTTCGTACTCTTTAGCCAGTTCGTCTGCATTAATACCGGTGGTCACCGCAAAGGCGCCGATATAGTCTATTTTTTCTGAAGTTTTGGGGGCGATAAAATCGGCTAATGAGGTCAGGGGTGCGTCGTCTTTTCCCTTACGGGTTTGCTGTCGAATTTGGTGAGCAGTGGCAATGGTCTCGCTGCCACTGGCATCGCTATATATTTCGATATCATCGCTGTTGACGCGATTGGCCGGCCAAATACCTAGCACAGCATTAGCTGTGAGTTTGTGATTGTCGATTAAGTCGCGGAGCATGGTTTGAGCGTCATTAAATAAATTCTTTGCTGCTTCACCGACGACCTTGTCATCAAAAATTTTTGGATATTTACCCACTAGACTCCAGGTAATAAAAAACGGTGTCCAGTCGATGGTGTCGATAAGCTCTTCTAATGGGTAGTCTTTAAAAACCTGCACACCGAGGGTTTTCGGTTGTACGGGCTTGTAATTTTCCCAGTCGTAGGGCCACCCTGCGGCGACGGCCTGTTCGTAGGGCACGATGTCGCCACGGGGCGTTCTATTGGCGACGCGCTCGCGCACTACCTCGTATTCGGCCGCTGTATCTTTATAGTAGGTTTGACGCTTTTCCGGATTCATTAGCGCGCTGGCGACACCCACGGCACGCGAGGCATCGGCAACGTAGATGGCTTGTGCGCGATGGTATCTGGGGTCTATTTTTACCGCCGTGTGAGCTTTGGAGGTCGTTGCGCCGCCAATCATTAAGGGCAGGTCAAAGTCCAGTCTTTCCATCTCAGCAGCGACGTGAACCATTTCATCAAGGGACGGTGTGATAAGGCCGGAGAGCCCGATAATATCGACTGCTTCCTCTTTGGCGACGGCGAGAATTTTGTCGCAGGCCACCATTACACCGAGATCAATCACCTCAAAGTTATTACACTGCAGTACGACACCGACAATGTTTTTGCCGATGTCGTGGACATCGCCCTTCACCGTCGCCATCAGTATTTTACCGTTGCTCTGGGCACCACCCGTTTTTTCGGCTTCAATATAGGGTTGTAGGTAGGCTACCGATTGTTTCATCACCCGGGCCGACTTAACGACCTGGGGAAGGAACATTTTACCATCGCCAAACAAATCGCCGACCACATTCATGCCGTCCATTAATGGCCCTTCAATAACATGAAGGGGGCGTTCGGCCTGGAGGCGTGCTTCTTCGGTGTCTTCAATGATATGGGTGGTAATGCCTTTTACCAGTGCGTGTTCGAGACGTTTATTAACCTCGAGCTGGCGCCAGGCAAGGTCTTCGGTTTTATTTTTGACACTGCCGTCGCCCAGGTAGTTGTCAGCAATGGCGAGCAGGCGGTCGGTGCTATCGTCACGACGATTGCCAATCACATCTTCAACGGCTTCGCGCAATTCGCTGGGCAGGTCATCGTAAACCGCTAGCTGGCCCGCATTAACGATGCCCATACTTAAGCCGGCTTTAATGGCGTGATAGAGAAAGACCGAATGAATGGCTTCACGTACCGGGTTGTTGCCGCGAAAGGAAAAGGACACATTACTGATGCCGCCGGAAATTTTGGCGCCGGGCAGGTTAGCGGTAATCCAGCGGCAGGCCTCAATGAAATCGACGGCGTAATTGTTGTGTTCTTCAATACCCGTGGCAACGGCAAAGACATTGGGGTCAAAAATAATGTCGTTGGGGTTAAAACCGACGTCATTGACCAGTATGTCGTAACTGCGCCCGCAGATATCGATACGTCGTTGCAAATTGTCGGCCTGGCCGTCGGTGTCAAAGGCCATGACCACCACGGCAGCGCCATAGCGCTTGCAGAGTTTTGCCTGCTCAATAAAGGGCGCTTCGCCTTCTTTCATGCTGATGGAGTTGACCACCGGCTTGCCTTGTATGCACTTTAAGCCCTCTTCAATGACATGCCATTTTGAGGAGTCGACCATGATGGGGATGCGGGAAATATCCGGTTCCGAGGCGATTAGCTTTAAAAAGGTGGTCATGGCTTCGACGGCGTCAAGCATGCCTTCGTCCATATTAATGTCGAGTATTTGCGCGCCGTTCTCGACCTGTTCCAGAGCCACCGCAAGGGCGGTTTCGTAGTCGCCTTCTAGTACTAGCCGTTTAAAACGGGCAGAGCCGGTGACATTGCAGCGCTCGCCGACATTGACGAAGAGGGAGTTGCTGTCGATGGTAAAAGGCTCAAGGCCGGAAAGACGGCAACTCTGGGTTTCTTCGGGCACGACTCGCGGCGCCCTACTTGAGCAGGCCTCGGCAATAGCTTGAATATGTTCAGGGGTGGTGCCGCAGCAGCCACCGACAATGTTGATCAGACCACGTTCTGCAAATTCAGTAATAATACTCGCGGTTTCTTCGGCTGTTTCGTCGTACTCGCCAAAGGCATTCGGCAGACCAGCATTGGGGTGGGCGCTAATCAACGTGGGGCAGATATTCGATAGTTCTTCGATATGGGGGCGCAATTGCTCGCCGCCCAGGGCACAGTTCAAGCCGATAGCAAAGGGTTTGGCGTGAGCCAGGCTGTTCCAGAAAGCCTCAGGGGTTTGCCCCGACAAGGTGCGGCCACTGGCATCGGTAATGGTGCCGGAAATCATAATCGGCAATTCAAAGCCCAGTTCTTCGTAGACATCCTGTACCGCAAATACCGCCGCCTTGGCATTGAGCGTGTCGAACACGGTTTCGATCAGAATAATATCGCTGCCACCGGCAATCAGGGCGCGAGTAGCGTTGCGATAATCCTCGGCCAGCTCGTCAAACGTGGTGTTGCGGGCCGCGGGGTCGTTAACGTCGGGCGAGATCGATGCCGTGCGGCTGGTCGGCCCAATGACACCAGCCACCCAGCGGGGTTTATCGGGGGTCAGTGCGTTGAATTCGTCGGCAGCTTCTCGGGCTATTTTGGCAGCCTCAAAATTTAATTCATAGACAATGGCCTCCATGCCGTAGTCAGACTGAGAGGCGCAGGTGGCATTAAAGGTATTGGTCTCGATAATATCGGCGCCGGCCTCGAGGTAAGCACGGTGGATATCGCGAATAATCGTGGGTTGGGTCAGTACCAGTAAAT
>JBFHDT010000033.1:0-11516 GCA_041584575.1 Porticoccaceae bacterium | reverse complement strand
AAGTGTTTATTAATATCGGCGTGACTTCGGGACTGCTACCCACCAAGGGATTAACGCTGCCCTTTATTAGCTACGGCGGCAGTAGTCTGCTGGTGTGCGCAATGATGATTGCCCTGGTACTGCGGGTCGGCATCGAGATGGATGATATGGCTGCGTTGGCGAAACGCACCGGCAAAACTAAGTCGAAGGTGGCGCGATGAAGCCTGGGCGTGTACTCATTATGGCTGGCGGCACCGGTGGTCATGTGTTTCCGGCACTGGCGGTAGCAGAGGAATTGCGAACGCGTGGCATAGCAGTGAGCTGGCTGGGTACGCGTCGTGGTATCGAAGCCGACTTAGTACCGGGTGCAGATTTCCCCCTTCACTTTATCGACGTGGTGGGCCTGCGTGGAAAAAGCGGTGTCGTAGGTAAGCTTAAAGCGCCCTTCGGTTTGTTGAAGGCACTGTGGCAAGCTATTGGCGTGGTACGCCGGGTCGGGCCTCAATGTGTGTTGGGCTTTGGTGGTTTTGCCTCCGGCCCCGGCGGTTTGGCCGCTCGATTACTGAACAAGCCCCTTGTGATCCACGAGCAGAATGCTGTTGCTGGTACCACCAACAGAATTTTACAAAAGCTGGCAACCCGTGTGCTGCAAGCCTTCCCCAATGCCCTGGCAAAAGGTGAGCACTGTGGCAATCCGGTGCGCCGAGAAATCAGTGCCCTTGAGGCACCGCAAAGCCGTTTGACCGTAGTTGAAGGGCAGCGCCCCCGTTTATTAGTCCTGGGCGGTAGTCTCGGTGCATTGGCCATCAATCAGGTATTGCCCGAGGCTCTGGCACGACTACCTGAAACTGAGCGCCCGACCGTGGTTCACCAATGCGGTCAAAAGCATCTTGAGGTCACCCGCAAAGCCTATGAAGACGCAAGTATTGACGCAGAAGTGGTGGCCTTTGTCGACGATATGGCAGCGGCCTATGGCGCGACGGATTTTGTGATTTGTCGAGCGGGCGCATTGACCGTTTCTGAGCTGACAGCCGCCGGTTTAGGCGCGGTGTTAATTCCCTATCCCCACGCCATTGATGATCACCAGAGCGAAAATGCGCGCTGGCTGGTCGACAACGATGCCGCTGTGATGATGCAACAAAAAGATCTTAACCCGGAGGCATTGGCGACTTTGCTAAAAGAATTACTTGTCAATAAACAACAACTGGTCGCGATGGCTGTTGCGGCTCGTGCTCTGGCTTTGCCCGACGCGGTGAGTACGGTGGCCGATGTCTGTGAAGAGGTGATGGCATGAGTGGCGTTTATGCGGTTCCGGAAATGCGTCGCATCCGCCGTATTCACTTTATCGGCATTGGCGGTAGCGGCATGTGTGGTATTGCCGAGGTGCTACTGAACCAGGGTTATACGATATCCGGTTCCGATTTGGCGGCCAATGCCAATATTCAGCGCTTACGGGGCATGGGTGCGCATATTGATATAGGACACGAGGGTGAGCACGTTAAGGGTGTCGACGTGGTGGTGCAGTCGAGCGCTGTCAATGAAAAGAATCCAGAGATTATTGCCGCACGGGAGTCGCGCATTCCCGTGGTGCGCCGCGCTGAAATGCTCGCCGAATTAATGCGCTATCGCCACAGTATTGCCGTTGCCGGCACCCACGGTAAAACGACCACCACCAGTCTGCTGGCTAATGTGTTGGCTGAGGCTGGGCGAGCCCCGACCTTTGTGATTGGCGGTAAGGTGACCAGTGCAGGCACCAATGCCCAGTTGGGTGAGAGTCGTTATTTGGTCGCCGAGGCCGATGAAAGTGATGCTTCGGTTTTACACCAGCAAACCCTGGTAGCGGTGGTGACCAAAATAGAATCCGATCACATGGAAACCTATGACTTTGACTTTTCGAAGTTAAAACAGACCTTTATTGACTTCCTCCATAACCTGCCGTTCTACGGTTTGGCAGTGTTGTGTATCGACGACCCGGTGGTGAGAGAAATAATGCCGCTGGTGTCGCGTCCCGTTCTCACCTATGGCTTCAGCGAAGATGCCGATTACCGTATCAGCAAAGCCGGAGTCGAAGAGCGCAGTGCTTATTTTTGCGTCGATCGGCCCGATGAATTGAGCAGTTTGCAAATAAAACTAAGTATTCCCGGCCGTCACAATATGTTGAATGCCACTGCAGCCATCGCCGTGGCCAGCGATGAAGGCCTGAGTGATGAGGCAATTTGCGCCGGGTTGGCGGGTTTTCAAGGTGTCGGTCGACGTTTTGAGGTTTACGGCAATTACCCGGTTGCCGGCGGCGCTGGCACCGCCATGCTGGTAGATGATTACGGTCACCACCCCAGTGAGGTGAAAGCGACCGTGCAGGCGGTGCGCGAGGGCTGGCCACAACGTCGTTTGGTGCTGATTTTCCAGCCCCACCGTTATACCCGTACGCGGGATCTTTACGATGATTTTGTCGAAGTACTGTCAGAAGTCGATGTCTTAATCATGGTGCCTGTCTATACCGCTGGAGAGCAGGAAATTCCTGCCGCTACTAGTCGCGACCTGTGTCGTGCGATTCGTCAGCGCGGCAAGGTTGATCCCATTTATGCAGAGTCTATAGAGGCTGCCCCGGGTATTCTGAAATCACTGGTTAAGCCAGGCGATATTGTTATGACCCAGGGTGCGGGTAGTGTGAGTAAATTGGTCAAATTGCTGTCTGATGGAGGGCTGCAATAAACATGGCGACGATGAATACCCTCTCCCCTATGAGCAGTGCGCTAGGCCGTATCGTTGTACTTTACGGTGGCCAGTCTGGCGAGCGCGACGTGTCATTGAAGAGTGGCAAGGCGGTTTTGTCCGCACTAAAAGATGCAGGCCTGGATGCGCTGGGACTGGACCTCGGGCCGGGCTGGATAGCTGAACTGGAAGCGTTACAAGCGGACCGTGTTTTTATCGTTCTCCACGGCGCCGGCGGTGAAGATGGCACTGTACAGGGCGCGTTGGAATGCATGGGCCTGCCTTATACCGGCAGTGGTGTGCTGGCTTCGGCCCTCGCAATGGACAAGTTGCGTTGCAAGCAGCTGTGGCAGGGCATTGGTCTGCCAACAGCAGGTTTCGCTCTGCTGCATAAAGACAGCGACTGGTCGGCTCTGCTGGTTGAGCTGGGTGGCGAAGTGATGGTTAAGCCCGCAAGTGAAGGCTCCAGCCTGGGTATGGCGAAGGCCAGTAGTGCCCATGAATTGCAAGCAGCCTGGGCTGCGGCCGATGACTTTGACAGCGTCGTGATTGCCGAGCGTTGGCTCGGTGGTGCCGAATACACGGTCGCGATTCTCAACGGTCGCCCACTGCCGGTTATTAAGTTGGAAACCGATCGAGTGTTTTACGACTATGAGGCGAAATACCTGTCCGACGACACGCGTTATATCTGCCCTTGTGGTTTGTCAGCCGACGCTGAGAAAGCTATGCAAGCACTGGCACTGGAGGCTTTTACCAGCCTTGGCTGCCAGGGCTGGGGTCGAGTTGATGTCATGATGACTGCTGATGGCGAACCTCGTTTACTCGAGGTAAATACCGTGCCGGGCATGACTGACCATAGTTTGGTGCCAATGGCAGCGGCAGCGGCAGGCTTAAGTTTTACGGATTTACTGCTTGAAATATTGCAGACCTCACTGCACGACAGTGAGAAGAAAGTGCCTGTTGCCTTTGCCGAGAGGTCTGTTTGATATGGCGTTGACAGTGTCTTCTAGAGCGAAACAGCGCGGCGCACAACGTAAGCAAGTGCGCCATGAAGCTCCGTATAGAGACGCTCTACTCGCCGTGCTGGTGTGGCTGAAAAATTTAGCGCGTTTTTCGCTGTGGGTTGGCGGGCTGGCTTTTTTTACCGTTGGCTCAGTCATGTTGTATCGCTACATTGACAGACCGCTGGCGCGTATTTCCGTCGATAGCCCTTATCAGCGAGTGACACAAAGCGAGATTGAAATGCTGGTCGGTGATCTCAGTAGTGGTGGGTTTATCAGTCTCGATTTAGCCGTCGTGCGCGAGCGCCTTGAAGCCCATCCCTGGATAGCCTCGGCCAGTGTACGTCGTCAATGGCCTGACCGTTTGAAACTTAGCATCGTTGAAGAGGTGCCCATTGCACGCTGGCGTGACAGTGGCTTTTTGAACCGCAGTGGTGTCGCACTTAATGCGACAGACAATAGAGCCCTGGGCGATTTGCCACTACTGGTAGGGCCTGAGGGAAATTCACGACAGGTAATGAGTGAATTTCGCGATGTCAATGAATTGATGTTTGGCCAGGGCTTAAAGGTGGTGACCTTTAGTGTCGACGAGCACGGTGCTCGTCGCTTGAAGCTGAACTCGGGACATGAAGTGGTGCTGGGGCGCGGTGATGTTATCACTAAAGTTCGGCGCTTTTTGACGATTTGGCAGGGCGAGCTAGCCAGTAGACAGGAAGAGATTCAGGCGATTGATGCGCGCTATGACAACGGTGTGGCTGTGTCATGGCACAAAAGTGATGTTTCGAGTTGATGACTCAATTGAAAGATAAGAGAAAAAGAGCTTAATTCATGGCAAATAATAGCAATGAGCAAATGATCGTCGGCCTCGATATTGGTACCTCTAAAGTGGTTGCCATTGTCGGTGTAGCGGGTCCCGATGGACAGTTGGAAATCGTTGGTACCGGCATGCACCCTTCTTCAGGGTTGAAAAAAGGCGTGGTGGTAAATATCGAATCCACGGTGGCGGCCATTGAACGTGCGGTGCAGGAAGTCGAATTAATGGCCGGTTGTCAGATTCATTCAGTGTACGCAGGGATTGCTGGTAATCATATTCGCAGCCTCAACTCCCACGGCATTGTTGCTATTCGCGATCGCGAGGTGCATCGCCTTGATATTGAACGGGTGATTGATGCGGCGCGGGCAGTGGCGATTCCCGCAGACCAGGAAATTCTCCATGTGCTGCCACAGGAATACATTATCGATAACCAGGAAGGCGTGCGTGAGCCTCTGGGCATGTCGGGTGTGCGCCTTGAGGCCAAAGTGCATCTGGTGACCGGTGCCGCCAATGCGGCGCAAAATATTAAAAAGTGCATTCGACGTTGTGGGTTGGAGGTGGATGACGTCATTCTCGAGCAGCTTGCGTCGAGTTATGCCGTGCTCACCGAAGATGAAAAGCAGCTCGGCGTGTGCATGGTCGATTTAGGTGGTGGCACTACAGATATTGCCATCTTTACCGATGGCGCGATCCGCCATACGGGGGTGATTCCCATTGCCGGTGATCAGGTGACTAATGACATCGCCATGGCATTGCGCACACCTACGGCCAATGCGGAAGAGTTAAAAATTAAATACGCCTGCGCACTGGCGAAACTGGCACGACCAGAAGAAACCATCAAAGTGCCAAGTGTTGGTGAACGGCCGCCCAGGGATCTTTCGCGCCAGGCCCTGGCCGAAGTGGTTGAGCCTCGCTACGACGAACTGTTCACACTGGTACAAGCAGAGTTACGGCGCAGTGGTTTTGAAGAATTAGTTGCTGCCGGCATCGTATTAACCGGTGGCACGGCAAAAATGGAGGGTGCCGTCGAATTGGCCGAGGAAATTTTCCACATGCCAGTGCGACTCGGCTGCCCGCAAAATATTCAAGGTTTGAGCGATATCGTCAATAACCCGATTTATTCAACGGGGGTGGGCTTGTTGCTCTATGGCCTGGAGCAGCAGCGTGAAGGTGGTAAGGCACAGGAAGGTGAGCAAGGCGAGGGTTTGATGTCACGCATCAAGGCCTGGTTTAAAGAACATTTTTAATTTTTTAAATGGGTAGGCAGCTAGTTAAATAGCAACGTTAATCGAGGGGTAAAAGTCATGTTTGAAATTGTGGATAGCATACCGGAAACGGCAGAAATCAAGGTCATCGGCGTGGGCGGTGGCGGTGGCAATGCAGTGCGGCATATGATCGACAGCCAGGTTGAGGGTGTTGAATTTATTTGTGTCAATACTGATTCGCAAGCCTTAAAAGGCCTGCCTGATGCCACATTGCTGCAGTTAGGCAATGGCATTACGAAAGGACTTGGTGCAGGTGCGAATCCTGAAATTGGTCGCCAGGCGGCGATGGAGGATCGTGAGCGTATTGCCGAGGTGCTTGAGGGTGCCGATATGGTGTTTATCACTGCCGGCATGGGTGGTGGTACCGGTACAGGTGCCGCGCCAGTCGTTGCTGATATTGCCAAGGACCTGGGTATTTTGACCGTTGCAGTCGTGACTCGCCCCTTTCCGTTTGAAGGCCGTAAGCGCATGACCATTGCCAATGAAGGCGTCAAACAGTTAAAAGATAAGGTTGATTCGTTGATTACCGTACCCAACGAAAAACTGTTATCTGTGCTGGGTAAAAGCACGACGTTGCTGGATGCCTTTAAAGCGGCAAACGATGTGTTATTGGGTGCGGTGCAAGGCATCGCGGATTTGATCATTCGCCCCGGTATGATCAACGTCGATTTCGCCGACGTGCGTACGGTGATGTCAGAAATGGGCATGGCAATGATGGGTTCTGGTATCGCCAACGGTGAAAATCGCGCCCGTGAAGCTGCCGAAGCTGCCGTGCACAGTCCATTACTGGAAGATATCGATCTACGCGGCGCGCGGGGGATCCTGGTCAATATTACCGCTGGACCCAACCTGTCGTTGGGTGAGTTCTCCGATGTTGGCGACACCGTTGAGGAGTTTGCTTCCGATCAGGCTACTGTGGTTGTGGGTACCGTTATCGATGATGAAATGGGTGACGAGTTGCGTGTCACTGTGGTGGCAACCGGGCTGGGTCGCGCTGAAGAAATGAGTCGACCTGTTCCCGCCAAGGTGGTTGATAACACCCTGAAAACCAATGGCGAAATTGACTATGGTCAGCTTGATCGACCGACAGTGACACGCACGGCGGGTCGCGGAACACTGCGTGGTGGTGCGGGTGCAGCCAGTGCCGTGGCTACTGAGCCTCAAAGTGAGGCAATCGCCAAAGTGGCCGCTCATCAAGAGGCTGATATGGATTATTTAGATATACCGGCTTTTTTGCGCCGCCAGGCGGACTAAAGGCTGTAGTGTAGGCTGTAGTATAGAAAGTGTCGGTCTAAACCCTGCATACCCCTCTGCGAGGTTTAGACCGACAATATGGGTAGAGCCGAGCCACAGGTTTTGCTACTATCCCGCGCTTGTACTTAGGGGGCTTGAGCAGTGATACGACAGCGTACGTTAAACAACACCATCCGTGCGACCGGCGTTGGCTTGCACACCGGTGAAAAAGTGTATCTGACCCTTAAGCCGGCCGCGGTCAATACGGGCATTGTATTTCGTCGCACCGATCTTGACCCAGTGGTTGAAATTGAAGCCAAGGCGATGAATGTTGGCGATACGACGCTCTCCACCTCGCTGGTCAATGGCGATGTGCGCGTTTCCACCGTGGAGCATCTTTTATCAGCAATGGCCGGTTTGGGTATTGATAACGCAATTATTGATGTTACCGCTCCTGAAGTCCCTATTATGGACGGCAGTGCTGGACCCTTTGTGTTTTTGATTCAATCGGCGGGCATTATTGAGCAGGATGCGCCGAAGAAATTTATTCGCATAAAAAAGTTGGTGGAAGTGAGCCAGGAGGATAAAACAGCTTCCTTTAAACCCTTCGATGGTTTTAAAGTCACTTTCACGATTCATTTTGATCATCCCGCCTTTAAAGAGCGCAACAAAGAAGTGACTGTCGACTTTTCCAGTACTTCCTTTGTGAAAGAAGTGAGTCGAGCTCGTACCTTTGGTTTTATGCACGAATTTGAATACTTACGCTCACAGGGTCTCGCTCGTGGCGCTAGTATGGATAACGCTATTGCAGTCGATGACTCTCAAGTTTTAAATCAAGACGGCTTGCGTTATGAAGACGAGTTTGTCAAACACAAGGTTCTCGATGCCATTGGCGATCTGTATTTGTTGGGTAATAGCCTGATTGGTGAGTTCAATGCCTTTAAATCTGGCCACGCATTGAACAATATGTTGTTGCGTGAACTGCTCGCACAAAAGGACGCATGGGAAGTGGTAACTTTCGAAGACAATGAGCAAGATGCCCCGATCTCCTATTCCAAACCTGCTATTGCCGCTGTTTAAGTATGCGAAGAAGCAGATTGCAGAGGCGAGCGGTAGTGAAAGCAGTCGCTCAACGAATGTTAACTGACTTGTTAATTTAATGGTCGAAGCTCGACTGTAAAGTGCGTTTATGAAAATTATTTTTCTTAGCTCCCGCCAGAGTAAATCACTGACACTAACCTTGAATACCTGGGCCAAGGTTGCCCTGTCTTTGTGTGTGCTCGGCGTGCCGCTCGGTGCCGGGTTGGTTATCGGCGTGAAGAGTGACCGTGGTGATGCTTCGCTGCGGGCAGCACTGGCTGCCGTACAAGCGGAGCTGGATCTACAGCACGAAGAGCTTCAGCTCGGGGTTGCTAGCGCGGATAAAAAAATTGCCGCCTATTCGCAAAAGCTGGCAGAAATTCAGGCCCGCATGGTTCGAATGGACGCACTCGGCGAACGCATCGTCGATATTGCAGGGCTTGATAAGGGTGAGTTTGATTTTACGCAGACACCTGCAATTGGTGGCCCCGTTGAACTCGATGACCCAGGCGATGAGCAAATTAGCGACTCTCTTTCTCTGGGCCTTGCGACCTCAGACCCAGAGATGAGCCGTGTTGTTTCGTCGGATTTACAGGATTTATTTGCCGAGCTTGAAGCACGGATGGATAATCGTGAGCAGCAGTTGGGCTTGCTACGTGTCATGATTGTCGATCGTGACTTCAAGCGCGAGAATACGATTTCAGGCCGACCCATTACCAAGGGCTGGATGTCTTCACGCTATGGCAAAAGAACAGACCCCTTCAATGGTCGCACGGCCTGGCATCGGGGTGTTGACTTTGCCGGTAAAGAGGGCTCGGATGTGATCGCCGTTGCTTCTGGCATTGTCACACGCTCTGAACCCTATAAAGGCTATGGTCATTTGATCGAAATCGATCATGGTGAAGGATATGTCACCCGCTATGGGCACAATAAAACTAATCTGAGCGAAGTGGGTGATCTGGTGAAAAAAGGCCAGGTTATTGCCAAAATGGGCAGTACGGGCCGCTCGACTGGCCCCCATGTTCATTTCGAAGTCTATAAAAATGGCCGCAATGTTGACCCCGCGAGCTATATTCGCCGTACAGTTCGTTAACGCCCTCCTTTCTTTTTTCTGCTGTTCCTCGTTTTCGCTGCCGCGTCGCTATACGCTACGCAGTAGCGAGTTATCAGTACTAGTTAATCACAGGGTTTAACGATTGCCATGGTCGGTAAAATATTCAAGAAAGTTTTCGGCACCAAAAATGATCGAGAACTGAAGAGCTTACGTAAAATTGTCGCAAAAATTAATCAACACGAGAGTGCTTTCAAAGACCTCAGTGACGAGCAATTACGCAATAAAACGAGTGAATTTAAAGAGCGTCTGAGCGCCGGAGAAAGTCTGGACCAATTACTACCAGAGGCCTTTTCTGCCGTGCGTGAAGCGGCGGGCCGCAGCCTCGGCATGCGCCATTTTGATACGCAAATGATCGGCGGCATGGTTCTGCATGATGGCAAAATTGCTGAAATGCGTACCGGTGAGGGTAAAACCCTGGTGGCAACCTTACCCGCTTATCTCAATGCTTTGACTGGTGAAGGCGTTTATCTTGTCACGGTTAATGACTATCTGGCGCGGCGTGATGCGAGTTGGATGAGCCCAGTGTATCTGGCCTTAGGCATGAGTGTCGGTATCGTGCAATCCCACGCGGTGGGGGGCGAAAGCTCCTTCCTGCTTGATAGCGAAGGTGAAAAGCCCGTCAGTCGCAAGGAAGCCTACTCAGCAGATATTACCTACGGTACTAATAACGAGTTTGGTTTCGACTACCTGCGCGACAATATGGTGCTGCGCCTGGAGCAAAAATCTCAGCGCGGGCTTGCCTATGCCATTGTCGATGAAGTTGACTCCATTCTGATTGATGAAGCGCGAACCCCTTTAATTATTTCTGGGCAGGCTCAGGACAGTTCTGAACTGTACAAAAAAGTGAATAAGCTTGTGCAGAGCCTAGTGGTTCAGCCCGACACGACAAGTGGAGATGACGAAGGTGGTACCAATACTGGCCACGACGGCGAGCTTGAGCTCGAAGGCGATTTTATCGTCGATGAGAAAATACGCCAGGTCGAACTGACCGAAACTGGCCATGAGAAAGTTGAAGACATGCTCTTCAGTGAAGGTTTATTGGAAGAGGGCTCGAGCCTTTATCAGGCAGTTAATTTGGGCCTGTTACACCACGTGCATGGCGCTTTACGTGCCCAGCACATGTTCCATAAGAATGTTGAATACATCGTTCAGCAGGGTGAGGTGGTATTGATTGACGAGCACACCGGTCGGACCATGCCGGGTCGTCGTTTGTCTGAGGGCCTGCACCAGGCCATTGAAGCAAAAGAAGGAGTGACGATTCAAAGTGAGAGTCAGACCCTCGCTTCAACCACCTTTCAGAATTACTTCCGTCTGTTCGGTAAGCTGGCGGGGATGACCGGCACGGCTGATACGGAAGCCTTCGAGTTCCATCAAATCTACGGTCTTCCAGTAGTCGTGATACCGACCAATATGCCCGTACAGCGGGAAGATTTGAACGACCTGATTTTCCTCACCCAGGAAGAGAAGTTTAATGCGGTTGTTAACGATGTTCGCGACTGTATTGAAAAGGGTGCGCCGGTGCTAGTTGGTACGGCATCGATTGAAACCTCTGAGCTTTTGTCAGCGTTATTGAATAAAGAGAAAATTCAGCACCAGGTGCTGAATGCTAAATTTCATGAAAAAGAAGCTCAGATCGTTGCCCAGGCCGGAGTACCCGCCACTGTGACCATTGCTACCAATATGGCTGGTCGAGGTACTGATATTGTTCTGGGTGGTAACCTGGAGGTGGAGCTGGCAGCACTAAAAAACCCGAGCAAAGAGCAAATTGAAGCGGTGACAGCGGCGTGGCAGCAGCGCCACGACCAGGTGATTGAAGCGGGGGGCTTGCACATACTCTCGACCGAGCGTCATGAATCCCGCCGTATTGACAATCAGTTGCGCGGTCGTGCCGGGCGCCAGGGTGACCCGGGTGTATCACGCTTTTATCTGTCGCTGGAAGATAGTCTGATGCGCCTGTTTGCCTCTGAGCGCGTTAAAAACATGATGCGCGCCATTGGTATGGAGCAAGGGGAAGCCATCGAGCATCGCATGGTGACGAGTGCTATTGAACGGGCTCAGCGCAAAGTAGAGGGTCATAACTTTGATATGCGTAAGCAGTTGCTCGAATATGATGATGTTGCTAATGACCAACGTCAGGTCATTTACGAGCAACGTAATGACTTGCTTGCCTCAGAAAATATTAGCGAAGTGATCAGTGCCGTTCAACACGACGTGGTGACTCGCATTGTGGAGAACTCAATACCGCCACAGAGCCTACCCGAGCAATGGGATGTCGAAGGACTGGAAAAGGATCTGTTTACTGAGCTCAATATAGAGTT
>JBFHDT010000032.1:0-11693 GCA_041584575.1 Porticoccaceae bacterium | reverse complement strand
TTGAAGCCGAGCTTATTGATGACCCCGCAGCATGCGAGCTTTTATTACGGCAAGCACGAAGTGCAAACTTACTGAGTCGAGTCGCAGTGTTGTGTGCTGAGAAAAACTTAACACCACGCCTGCCACAAAGCATGCAGAACCATTTGCAAAGTGCTCAAGCTGTCGCAATGGCCAACCACCGGTCCGTTAAGTGGGAGACAAAGCAGCTCGAGCGGGCGCTAGTGATTGGTAAGATTCCGTTTTGTCTGCTCAAAGGTGGGGCTTATGTTGTTGGGCGCTCTGTGGCGGCGAAAGGCCGTGTTTTTTCTGATGTTGATATTCTCGTCCCTAAAGAGCGACTCGAGGAAACAGAAAGACTACTAATTGAAAGCGGTTGGATGTACACGAATTTTGACCCCTATGATCAACGCTATTATCGTTCATGGATGCACGAGCTTCCGCCGCTGCAACATCTGAAACGTGGCACGACTTTAGATGTGCATCACGCAATTATCCCACCGACAGCACGTATTAAGTCAGATATTGACAAGTTCTGGGAATGCGCACATAAGGTCGCCAAGCGTGAGCTGCCGTATATTCCCGGCGATCAAGATCTCATTTTACATAGCGCTGTACATCTATTTTGTGATGGTGAATTGGAAAACGGATTACGGGATTTGTCGGATCTGGATCTTCTTTTGCGCGATTCCTCGGTTAGTGACGACTTTTGGACGGAGCTTTTAGCGCGTGCAGTGGCATTGAATTTGCGAAGGCCCCTTTTTTATGCCTTGCGTTATTGTCATGTCTTATTGCATACGCCGGTTCCAGTACAGGTTTTGGATCGAGCTACGCAAGGCTCGCCGGGTAAATGGACTGTGAAGTGGATGGATTTTCTGTTCTGTCGGGCATTGGCACCGGATCATGTCAGCTGTAATGACCGGTGGACGGGTCTGGCGCGCTGGATATTGTTCGTTCGTTCTCACTGGCTTAGAATGCCACCCTTGCAATTGGCGCAGCATTTGGCACGAAAAGGCTATAAACGTTGGAAGGGGCATAAAGCATCCGTCTAAATACCAGTGCCTGACTCAGGTTGTGTGATGTGCAATTCCTTTAATAGAGACCGGTCTACAAAATATAATAAGCCAAGCTTGAATGCTATCGACTGAGTACTTGCGCATAAAGGAATCAATTTAGAGATGCTATGGTTGTAGAGTCAATTTGCTTCGGCAAACGAAGAGCGTATGGGATTTTTGCTGCCCTCCCAGTATCAACAGTAGCAATGTCAATTTAAGGAAGAGACAGAGTCAATGTACGAGCACTTTTACCACCTCAAAGCAGAACCTTTTCGCTTAAGCCCTGACCATCGTTTTTGTTTTAATCATCAAAGCTACGCCAAAGCGAAGGCTTATATGCAGTACGCTTTTGAACGTGCAGAAGGCTTCGTGATGGTCACGGGTAGACCGGGTACGGGCAAATCGACTCTGGTGAATGATCTGGTGGATACACTTTCATCCTCTGGGGCCAAAGTCGCAAAGCTTGTGAGCACTCAGCTCGAGGCTTCCGATTTACTGCGCATGGTGGCGCATGCCTTTGGGCTGCAGACTGAAAACCTGGATAAAGCCACCATCTTGCAGCGTTTGGATAAGCTGTTGATGTCTCATTACAATGATGGACGTCGCGCGCTATTGATCATTGACGAAGCCCAGGATTTATCGCCATCAGCACTTGAAGAGCTGCGCCTTCTAACAAATCTACAGTTAAATAGTCAGCCTTTATTACAAATTTTTTTACTTGGTCAGGAGGAACTGCGTAGCTTGGTGCGCGGGCCGGGAATGGAGCAAGTGCACCAGCGTCTGGTAGCTGCCTGCCATCTAGATCAGCTTAAGGAGGATGAAACCAAGGCCTATATTCTTCATCGTCTTGAGCAGGTTGGTTGGCAGGGTGACCCCGCTATAAGTAATGCTATTTTTCCTGTTGTGCATCGCTTTAGTGCGGGCATTCCCCGTAGAATCAATCAGGTGTGTAGCCGGCTTTTCCTCCACGGAGGGGTAGAGGGTAAACACAAAATGGGTGTGGAGGATATAAAAGTTGTGATTGCCGAGTTACAGCAAGAGCAGCTGGCTTTCACGGATACAGTGAGTGATATCGACTTCGACGTAGCGGATGACTACGATGAGTTTATTTCAAAAGCTACGCCATTGGCGCCACACGCAGACACTTTCAGCCCTGAATCCACCCGCAGTGATGAGGTGGTAGGGGTTGATCACGAGGCTGTAGAGAGCGCGTCTCTTACAGAAGTTGGTAGCTCAGGCGATACAGACGAAGCAGAAACCCAGATTGAATCTGCTGAGCTGGTGCCCCAAGAGGCGGTTGCTACTACTCTCAATGCAGTGAATCGTTTCGCACCGGCCGCTGATACCGATCGGAGTATTCGCGACCAGGTTATCTTGCCAGCGAGTCGCGGGCATCAGGCGATTCGCAAAGAGAGGGTGGCCCTTCAGTCTGTCAGTGTGCCAGCCGGAGGGGAAAGTGATCAGGGGTCGCCTGCTGTGAAAAAAAAAGAGCGAGAGACGAATTTAGAGGGAAAAATTGAGCCAGAGCGTAGTAATTTACCGCCGATTGCAGAAAGTGATTTGGGTGACGCACTGATTAACTCTCCGACCAGAGCAGCTGCTCCCCCGGCCGTTAATTGGTTGCCTATTGCGGCTATTATTCTGGTGCTTGTTATTGGCTTGTCCATCGCTGCTGTTTTTGTGTTGCGTCCAAACGCTCTAGAGCCGAAAATCGATAGAATTCAAAGCTGGCTGGAAGAGGATGCGGGAAGCTCGCCAGCTACTGGTTCTCGTAGCCAATAAGTCTGCCAATATCAAAACTTTCAACTTTACTCGCGCCTTTGGCTAGCCAACTTTTGGCGAGTGCGGGCTCATCAATTTCATAGATTACGAGTTCAAAATTCAGGCTGCCGAGCTCGGCCTTTGCCGGTATTTTGCGGTAATTAATAAATACCACATCAGGTTGGATTGCCTGAACTTTGGTCGAGCGTAAATCCCGCCAGCGCTTAATAACAATACCGCAGCGGGCCCAGCCCTGCGAGCGCACAAAGGCTATAAAGTCGTGATCAAAGCTAATCATAATGCACTGGCTGGCGACGGGTGCCAGGCAGCTGCTAATGCTGGCATAGGTTTCGCTGGCCCCGGCAAACGCCAGTGCTTCTTTTTTTATTTCGATGTAGGCTGTGACGTGTGGGTGATTTTTGAGAAGTTCGACCAGATCACTGAGTGGGGTAATACATTGATTTTGAAATTGTTGTCCCAGCCGGCGAGGTTCGTAAGCCGGGATGCGAATAAGTTCCGCCAGGGGTAGAGCCTTAACAAGCCCCTTACAGCCACTAACGCGTTTCAGTGTCGGGTCGTGGTAGAGTACCGCTTGTTTGTCCGCACTCAATAACACATCGGTTTCAATGAAAAGGGCACCCGCTTCGATGGCTTTTTGATAGGCTAACAGGGTGTTTTCTGGGTACATCCTCTGGTAGCCACGATGTGCAACAAACTGGCTGCGAGAGTGGCCACTGTGTTCGACTTTATCGTTCATCGCCTTGCGGGCTAGATTTCGTCAGGTAAGGCATGGCCTTTCTTTCGCTTGGAGCGAAGATAGCGCACATTGTGTTCACAGATGCCCGATACCAGAGGCACTGAAGCTGAAACCCTTTGCCCACCTTGCTCCAGATGAGCGCGCTTGTGAGGGTTGTTGGAGAGCAAACGAATTGGGCGTTGCGACAACAGATAGCGCAGCACCACGGCTGCATCGGTAAAATCGCGAGAATCTTCCGGTAGGCCGAGCGAAACATTGGCTTCGAAGGTGTCCTGTCCGTCATCCTGCAACAGGTAAGTAACAGCTTTTGCCCACAGGCCAATCCCCCGACCCTCGTGGCCCGACATATAAACCACCGCGCCGTTACCTTCTTCCAGCATTTGTTCAAAGGCCGCCGTTAATTGCGGCCCACAATCACAGCGCTGGGAGCCAAAAATATCACCGGTTAAGCAGCAAGAGTGAACACGCACCAGGGGGTTTGGCTCATCGCGAAAACCGGGCAAAGCGAACACCGAGTTGACCGACATATTGGTTTGTAACAGCTCACGCAGAGCTTCGTCATCGCCGCCGCTTTGCACGTCATTGGCAGTGGCTTGCACATGGGCGAGCTCAACGCGGCGCACAAAGGGGTACCACTCGAGCGGTACTTCCTGGCCGCCAATGATACGGGGAATGGTGACAGGCCCGAGTAGCGAAATATAGGGCTGTCCGTCTCCATCAATAATTTCTACACCACTGCGATCGAGGTCGACCAACTGATGTTTGTCGACTAACTGCTGGCGAATTTTAGAATCAACGTAGCTGAACAAGTGCTGAACTCCATAACTGCATAATCATCAGTCAATTTATAACGTAGTTTGTTTTCGAGTGTGTGCTGGATAATGTAAATAACCAGCGGAACACGGGTCTTATTGCGCCTCGGCAGCTTCCAGTGTTTGTAATATCAGCGTATTAATCGTCATCGGGCCAACGCCACCGGGCACGGGTGTATAGGCGCTACTGCGTGAATCGAGACCGCTTAGGTCAATGTCGCCAATGCCACCGGGGTGGAAGCCGGCATCAACCACCACTGCGCCATCTTTAATCCATGCGCTTTTAATAAATTCGGGCTTGCCCACGGCGCCTACTATGATATCGGCACGGCTAACAATGTCTGCCAGATTTTTGGTTTGGGAATGACAAATTGTCACCGTGGCATTCGCGTTCAATAGCATCAGTGCCATCGGCTTGCCGAGAATGGGGCTGCGACCAATGACTACCGCATCTTTGCCAGCGAGTGGAATATCGTAAGCCGCTAACAACCGCATAATACCTTGGGGGGTGGCGGAACCGTAGGCGGGCTCAGACATAGCCATGCGTCCAAAGCCCTGGCAGGTAACACCATCGACATCTTTAGTGAGGGCAATTTGATCGAAGCACAAGCGCTCATCAATTTGCGGCGGCACCGGATGCTGTAGCAGTATGCCGTGGCAATTGGGATTGTCGTTGAGCTCGGTGATTTTTGCCATTAGTTCTTTAGTTGTGGTGTCTTCACCCAGCTCAATAGCCATCGACTCCATGCCTACACGCTTGCAGGCGTTTTGCTTCATACGTACATAGGTCGCTGAAGCGGGATCGCCTCCGACCAGAATGGTTGCCAGAATAGGTGCTTGGCCGTTGTTACGGGCTTTGAGAGCGTCGACGCGTTGGCTAATTTCTGCTTCGCTTTGCTGGGCTAGTGATTTACCGTCGAGAAGGATGCTAGACATGGGGCTCCGATATTACTTTGAGTGCGGCTGAAAAATGAGGAGGTAAAAGAGACCGCTATTTTGTCATGCCTAGCCGGTAATGAGAAGAATAGAGCACTCAGAGGTAAAATAGTATTTATACCCCGTTGTGACGATAAAGTGCCTCGATTGATTGACCACATGAAGGCGGGCGGGTATCATGCGCGCCTTCTGAAGAAGCCAGTTCATCGGGGAATAGCGCAGTCTGGTAGCGCGCCTGCTTTGGGAGCAGGATGTCGGGGGTTCGAATCCCTCTTCCCCGACCATTTTAGTGGTTGGTCGTTCAGAGGCTTTGAATCCAGTGTTTGGCAGTAGTTTGGCGTTGATTTTGCCATGCTTGGTAGTGTTATGCGCCCGTAGCTCAGCTGGATAGAGCAACGGCCTTCTAAGCCGTGGGTCGCAGGTTCGAATCCTGCCGGGCGCGCCATTAATCAGGGTGCTAGCCGGTAGCAAGAAAAGCACTTCGCCCGATGTTGTGATTTTACAACGCCGGTGCATCAGTCAATGGTGGCTGTAGCTCAGTTGGTAGAGCCCAGGATTGTGATTCCTGTGGTCGCGGGTTCAATCCCCGTCAGCCACCCCATTTTCTTCTCCTATATTTAGTACTTAAGTGCAAGAGCTCGGCTCCTGGATTTGCGTCCTAACACCGTGCGCCAATTAACGATACTTGAGTTTGGTTTACGGGACTTCTCTCGATAATACTTTTCACTCTCCCGTCGAAAGCGTCATGAATAGAAGCGATTGGTGGTAGACTAAGCGCCGCTTTTTATTAGGATCAACTGAAGAGGAATGACATGAAAACAATGAAGGCCGTTGTGGCTCACGAACTCAACAAATACGCTGTTGAAGAAGTAACGATTGATGCCCCCAAAGCTGGTGAAGTGCTGGTTAAAATCAAAGCGACGGGTATCTGTCACTCAGACTTGTCAGTGATTAACGGTACCATTCCCGTGCCTTTCCCCATGGTGCTGGGCCACGAAGGCGCCGGTGTTGTTGAAGCGCTGGGCGAAGGCGTGACCAATGTTGAGGTGGGTGACCACGTGACGTTGTCTTTCGTGCCTAACTGTGGCGACTGTTACCACTGCCTGCGCAGTGAGCCCTTTTTGTGCCTGAAGAGCACACCCGATGGCAAAATGATGGACGGCACTTCGCGCGTTAAGCTCGACGGTAAAGACATCAATGTTATGCAGTTTCTTGGCAACATGGCTGAGTACTCTGTCGTGCCTTCAATGTGCCTGGTTAAGATTGACAAAGACATTGATATGAAAGCTGCTGCCCTGGTGGGTTGTGGTGTTACCACGGGTGTTGGTGCAGCGCTGAAAACGGCTGAAGTAAAGCCCGGTAGCACAGTTGCGGTCTTCGGTGCTGGGGGTGTTGGCCTGTCGATTATTCAGGGTGCGCGCATTGCCGGTGCTGTGAAAATTATCGCTGTAGACTTGTCCGATGAGAAATTAGCCACCGCTAAAAGCCTTGGTGCTACTGATGTTGTTAATGCTGGCGGCAACGTGATGAAAGAAATCATGGCAATGACCGGTGGTATCGGTGTTGACTACGGATTTGAAGCTATCGGTATTCCCGCTGTTGTCGATCAAGCGCAAAAGGTGACACGTCGTGGTGGCACTATGACTGTTGTTGGTGTGGGTAAACTGGACCAGAAGTTGGAGCTGAATGCCTTGATGTTCCCAATGACGGGGAAAACATTTAAAGGCTCTATGTACGGTAGTGCCGAGTTCAAAGTGGACTTCCCCAAGTACCTCGATCTTTACAAGCAGGGCAAGCTGGATCTCGACAGCATGGTCACTCAGACTTATTCTATCGATGAAGTGGGTCAGGCTTTTGCAGATATGCAAGCGGGTAAAAATGCTCGTGGCGTTATTGTTTACGATTAATCGTAAACTTGGCGTCTATTATTAAATAATGGCGCCTGCAATTCATGCAGCCATAAAGGGGGCCAGTCCGCGGTTAATAACCGAGGCTTGCCCCCTTTGTTTTTCAACGCAAAGTGTTTTTTTTCATCGTGATAGCCAGCGTGAATATTTGCGCTGTCGACAATGCGCGTTGGTTTTTGTGCCGGCTCAAAGTCACTTGAGTAAAGCCGATGAAAAATCGTTTTACGATCTCCACCAAAACTCGTCTCTCGACTCGGGCTACCGCACTTTTCTAGGCCGTCTCGCTAGACCGCTACTCGCAGAGCTTAAAACGGGCAGTCAGGGTCTGGATTTTGGCAGCGGCCCTGGGCCAACTTTGTCTTTAATGCTGGAAGAAGCGGGCCATAGCGTGGCGCTCTACGACCCCTTTTTCGCACCGGACCAAAGCGTCTTTACCCGCCAATATGACTTTGTTACTTGTAGTGAAGTTGTTGAACATCTGCGGGCACCCGGTCAAGAACTAAAGCGCTTGTGGGCTCTTCTCAAGCCGGGCGGTGTGTTAGCCATTATGACCAAGCGGGTCATTGATCAAGCCGCGTTTTCTCGCTGGCATTATAAAAATGACCCAACGCACATTGTTTTTTTTAGTGAGTCTACGTTTAATTGGTTGGGTGAGTTATGGCTGATTCAGCCTATATATTGTGGTGCAGATGTGGTTTTTTTCTATAAAAACCTTGGTTATTGAGTGGGTTTTTAATGGCTCATAATAATGAATTTTTTCACTACCTTGGTGATTCTTCGGTTATCATCAAATGCGTTTGCAAAAATTAATTCACACGAGCAAGGAGGCAGTGCATGCCCCGCAGTACGGTATTTAAGCGTATTTCTGATCATAGCGTGTTTAGCTATGGCCACTCTCCTCACCAGTTTCTGGTTGTTTTAATCGCGACACTTTTCCTGTCTGCTTGTGAAAAAGCCTCTGAACCAGCGCCTGCAAGCCGGCCAGTTGAGGTTGCTGTGGTAAATGTCAAGGCCACCGATGTGGTGCTGAGCACCGAGCTACCGGGCCGCACCTCCGCTTATCGTATCGCAGAAGTACGACCACAGGTTGGCGGTATCATCGCCGAGCGCCTTTTTGTTGAAGGCAGCGAAGTTAAAGCAGGTGACCCACTCTATCAAATAGCTTCTGAGTTGTTCATTGCCGAGGTGAACCGAGCAGCTGCGGCTCAACTACGAGCAGAGGCCACGCTGTCGGCAGCGGTATTGAAAACCAATCGTTACGAGGATTTGATCGGCAAGAAAATGATTAGCCAGGAAAGCTACGACGATGCCCAGGCTGCTCTGCGTGAGGCGAGGGCCAGTGTTGCCGTGGCTAAAGCAGAGTGGGAAGTTGCCTCTATCAACCTGGAATACTCGTTGATCAAGGCGCCGATTTCCGGTCGCATTGGCAGGTCATTCGTCACTGATGGCGCTTTGGTCGAGGCCGAGCAGGACGAAGTGCTGGCGGTTATTCACCAACTAGATCCACTTTATGTCGATATTACGCAGTCGAGTAATGAGCTGTTAGCCATAAAGCGTCAGATGGCCTCGGGCCACCTTGTACAGTCTGCAGTTGGTGATACCGTTATTAGTTTGGTACTCGAAGACGGCAGTGAATATGCCCACCCAGGTAGTCTGCAGTTTTCCGAAGTCAGCGTTGATCAAAGCACTGGTGCGGTCACTCTACGAGCGACAGTGCCCAACCCCGACAATTTGTTATTACCCGGTATGTTTGTACGCGCTCGGCTTGAACAGGGTATTAAAAAGTCCGCAATTCTGGCGCCACAACAAGCAATTACCTTTGAATATTCAGGCAGTGCTGTGGTCATGGTGGTGGGTGATGACAATAAAGTAGAGCGCCGACTTATTAAAACCGGTCGCGCCATTGGTGATCAATGGTTGGTACTTGATGGCCTGAATGCGGGGGAGAGAATTATTATTGGTGGCCTGCAAAAAGTGCGACACGGGGCAGAGGTTACAACGGTCGCCTATAAAACTGCGTCTGAAAAAGGTGCGCATTAAATGCCAAATTTCTTTATTGACCGGCCTATTTTTGCTTGGGTGCTTGCGATCATCGTCATGCTGGGCGGCATCCTATCTATTACTCAGTTACCGATTGAGCAATACCCTGAAGTCGCGCCACCAGCAGTGTCGATCAGGGCAACTAATCCGGGCGCCTCGGCAGAAACCGTGCAAGATACTGTGGTGCAGATCATTGAGCAAAATATGGTCGGTATCGACAACATGCTCTATATGTCATCGAAGAGTGATTCGGCGGGTGTTGGTGAAATTCAGCTGACTTTTCAGCCGGGCACCGATCCCGATATAGCTCAGGTTCAGGTGCAGAATAAACTTCAGGTTGCAATGCCGCTATTGCCCCAGGCAGTGATTGAGCAGGGTGTAAAAGTGACGAAATCGGCGACCGGGGTAATGATGGTGATTGCCTTCTATTCCCCGGATGGTCGCTATGACCTTTATGACATTGCTGATTATGTCGCCGCCAATATTCTTGAGCCTATTGGTCGAATTAATGGTGTGGGTGAAGCTATGCTGTTTGGTTCGCAATACGCGATGCGAATCTGGCCCGATGCCGACAAACTTAATAGCTTTAGTCTGACGACACAGGATGTGGTTGAGGCGATTCGCGCTGAAAATGTGCAAGTGCGTGCCGGTGAACTTGGGGCAGGTCCCGCTCTACCCGGCCAGCAGTTAAACGCCACTATTGTCGCGCAAACCTTGCTGAAAAATGCTGACGAGTTCGGCGACATACTGCTGCGGGTGAACCGTGACGGTTCGAGTATTTATTTGCGGGATGTGGCACGAATTGAGCTGGGGGGTGAGAACTACCAGTTTTTAAATCATTTTAAAGGTAAGTCTGCCAGTGGCATTGTGGTGCGTCAGGCCTCCGGTGCGAATGCGCTGGAAACCGCGCGTGATGTTAAAGCTAAACTGGCTGAGCTCACTGCTTCCATGCCAGAAGGTATTGACGTTGAGTTCGGTTTCGACACCACGCCTTTTGTAGAAGTGTCGATTATGGAGGTGGTAAAAACGCTATTTGAAGCCATTATCCTTGTGTTTTTTGTCATGTACCTGTTTTTACAGAATTTTCGCGCCACGCTTATCCCGACTATTGCTGTGCCGGTTGTGTTGCTTGGTACCTTCGGAATTTTGTACGCCTTTGGTTTTTCGATTAACACGCTCACCATGTTTGGCATGGTGCTAGCCATTGGTCTGTTGGTTGATGATGCCATTGTGGTGGTCGAAAACGTCGAGCGTTTAATGGTTGAAGAGAACTTATCGCCGCGCGATGCCACACGAAAATCCATGTCGCAAATCACCGGTGCGCTGGTGGGTATTGGCCTGGTGCTGTCGGCGGTGTTTGTGCCTATGGCTTTCTTTCCCGGCACCACCGGCGCTATTTATCGACAATTCTCAATCACCATTGCCTCGGCAATGGTGCTATCGGTATTGGTGGCCTTAATTCTTACCCCCGCCCTGTGTGCAACTTTGTTAAAGCCCGCTGTAGAAGGTCACCATATCAGTAAAGGTGGTTTTTTCGGCTGGTTTAATAGAGGTTTTGATAGAACCTCTCAGTGGTACCAAAATGTGGTCGCGAGCATTATTCGCAAAACCTTACGCTATTTGCTGCTTTACGGGGTGATTGTTGTTGCCGTCGGTGTGCTATTTGCGCGCATGCCGACCTCCTTCCTGCCTTCCGACGATCCGGGTTTGATGTTCACCCTGGTGCAGTTGCCGGTGGGCGCCACTATGGAGCGCACGCGTGGTGTGATGGAGGAAATTGAGCACTATTATGCTGAGGAGGAGGCCGACACTATTTCTACTGTTTATTGCGTGGTGGGCTTTAATTTCAGTGGTCGAGGGCAAAACAATGGCCAGTGCTATATCAAAATGCATGACTGGTCTGAGCGGACCCATGACTCACAAAGTGTGCAGGCTGTGTCTCGTCGGGCTATGGGAGCTCTGTCACAGATAAAAGATGCCAGTGCTTTTGCTTTTTATCCCCCGCCGATACGTGCCCTGGGTAACTCAGCAGGCTTTGATTTTCAGCTTAAAGATATCGCCGGTAACGGTCACGATGCTTTAATGGCAGCTCGTAATCAAATTTTAGGGGGTGCCGCTCAAGACCCGCGCCTGGCAAAGGTACGGCCCAATGGGCAGGACGACAGCCCTCAGTTTAAACTCACCATTGATCGACAAAAAGCCCGCGCACTGGGCGTGTCGATGACGGAAATTAACAATACACTGTCGACGGCGTGGGCCTCGACCTACGTCAATGACTTTATCGATAAAGGCCGGGTAAAAAAGGTCTATGTACAGGGTGATGCGCAATACCGGATGTCACCAGAGCATTTGAAAGACTGGTATGTACGCAATGGTGAGGGCGGTATGGTGTCCTTTGCAGCCTTTGCCTCGGGGCGGTGGACCCAGG